>JAADFV010000001.1 GCA_013152695.1 Chloroflexota bacterium
GCGATTCTGTCTATTCCATGCCGACATCGCGCTTGGCTGCGTCCAAGGTGTTGCGCAGAAGCATGGCGATGGTCATGGGGCCGACACCACCAGGCACCGGCGTGATATAACCGGCCACTTCCTTGGCCTCTTCAAAATCGACGTCGCCGACGAGACGGTAGCCCTTCTTTTTGGTGGGATCATCAATCGCGTTTACACCAACATCGATCACAGCGGCGCCGGGTTTGATCCAATCACCCTTGACCATTTGTGCCCGCCCCACGGCAGCAATAAGAATATCTGCCTCACGGACGACATCGGGTAAATTTTTAGTGCGGGAATGGCAAATGGTGAGGGTGGCGTTGCGGTGCAGCAAAAGCATGGCCACAGGCAGCCCTACAATGTTGCTACGTCCCAGGACGACAGCCCGCTTACCTTCGATCTCGATACCGGTACGATCGAGGAGCTCGATGCAGCCGCGAGGGGTGCAGGGTACAAACAGAGGATCCCGGCGTTTCATGGAAAGGCGACCGATATTGAGAGGATGGAAACCGTCGACATCTTTTTCGATGCTGATGGCGCCCAAAATCGTCTCATCGTCAATATGGTCAGGAAGAGGTAATTGCACAAGAATTCCGTGGATATCGGGGTTCTCATTGAGCTCTTTGACCACCTTGAGTAACTCATCCTGGCTGACATCAGCAGGGAGGTCGTAACCGAATGAGGTAATGCCGACTTCGGCACAGGCCTTTTTCTTCATACGCACATAGGTTTGCGAATCCTTGCGCTCGCCCACCAATACCGTAGCCAGGCCGGGTACACGACCATACTGCGCCTTCATTTTTTCCACTTCGGCGGCGATTTCACCGCGAATCGTAGCGGCAATTGCTTTGCCATCAATAATTTGTGCTGACACTTGTACCTCCTCGTCAAGAGTCGTCGATGAAATAACAAATAGGGGTTTAGAGTCCGTTATGAACTCGTTTTTATGTTTCGAAAAACAGGCGATATCTGACTATATCATATCTCAAAATGGAGAGCAACTTACCATGTACTTTTGCGCACAACATGTTTTGCGTACCTGGATTTTTAATGTTATACTAACATCACTATTGCAACTTTATGCAACAACATCCCATTGCAAAGCTCAATAAGGAGGCTGTAACAACATGTTTGCACTACCCCAATTCCCATTCTGGCAGTTCATGCACATCCCTGATGGCTTTCTCAGCTTGGGCGTCGCCCTTGTGTTTTGGATTATTGCCATCGTCGCAGTCACTCTGGCCGTCCAACGCACCCAGCACGACTTGGGAGAACGTCAAATCCCCCTCATGGGTATCATGGCGGCATTCATCTTTGCAGCACAGATGATCAACTTCCCTGTGGCAGGAGGAACCTCGGGGCACCTGCTGGGAGGGGCGTTGGCCGCAATCGTGTTGGGGCCATGGGCCGGCATCCTCGTGATGACATCTGTGATTGCAATCCAGGCGCTTCTCTTTCAGGACGGGGGTTTGGTCGTGATGGGGGCGAACATCGTCAACATGGGTGTGGTCACCGCTCTGATCGGCTATGGTCTTTATCGAGGTGTGGCCAATGCACCGAAGAATGTGAGACTGCTTGTGGCAGGCGTGGCAGCATGGCTATCGGTAGAAACGGCCGCGTTGCTGACCTCATTACAGCTTTGGGTCAGCGGTACCTCCGCCCTGAACGTGGTCCTACCGGCCATGCTTGGAGTCCATGCCCTGATCGGGCTGGGAGAAGCCCTGATCACCGTTGCCGCTCTCGGTTTCCTCACCGAATTACGCCCGGACCTGCTACGGGCATCCACCGTGCAAGCAAAAGGTGGTCGCTCCTGGATAGTGGGCGGGTTGGCGTTGTCGCTGGGGGTAGTTCTGCTCTCACCCTGGGCATCAGCTCATCCTGATGGTTTAGAACGGGTCGCCACCGACCTTGGATTCATGGGACGCGAGCAATCTGCTCCCTGGCAGATTCTCTCCGACTACACCCTGCCCTTCCTCTCGGATTCCGCCCTTTCCACCATTCTTGCCGGAATCATCGGTGTGGTCGTGGTCGCAGCACTTGTCAGTACTTTCATGTATTTTAATTACCGGTCGCACAAAACTGCCTGATTTTCTGTGCATATCGACCCCTTTGATCATTATCAGGCGCGGGAAAGCTCCATCCACGAGCTCGACGCCCGCGTCAAGATTCTCTTTACTGTAGCGTTTATTGTTTCGAATACGCTGCTACCCGATGGCGCCTGGATAAGCTTTGCCTTGGCTTTTCTAGGCGTCATCGCCATCAGCAGATTAGCGAAACTTCCCGATGATTACGCCCCCAAACGTTCTCTGTTGGCTCTCCCCTTTGCCTTGGTGGCGATTACGACCCTCTTCACCCAACCGGGACAGGTTATCCTCCCCCTCTCGCTCGGGCCCTGGAATCTAACCATCACCGATGCTTCTCTCGTCCGTTTCCTCAGCATTGTCACCCGTAGCCTGCTCTCGGTGCAGATGGCGATCCTCCTCACGGCAACCACCCCTTTCCCCGACCTCATTCACGCCCTCCGCCATTTACGTTTGCCTCAGACATTGGTAGCGATCATTTCCTTCATGTACCGCTATCTCTTTATTCTCGCCGATGAGGCCATACGCTTATTACGAGCGCGCACTGCTCGGAGTGCTGGTAAACAAGGGGTAAGGGGAGTACGTTGGCAGGCAAAGATCGCCGGGCATATGGCCGGCCAACTCTTTGTGCGCAGCTTCGAGCGCAGTGACCGGGTCTACAATGCCATGCTGGCACGGGGCTATACCGGGCATCTCTACACCCTCCGCCCCCACCAGATGCAAAGACGAGACTGGATGGCTGGTCTGGCTGGTGTTAGTTTTCTCGCCATTCTCCAACTTCTCGCCCATATCTCCTTGATCTGAATTCTCGTCTATAATGAGACATCTTTCAACGCCACTACCATTCGCCGACTTATAATGCCCATTTACCACTCGCAGCCGCACCCCAAGCCTTCGCCTGCACCCTCCACAAACCATACACCTGTACTCCAGATCGACCACCTCAGTTTTCATTACACGGCTGGTCACGAAGTCCTGCGCGAGGTGAGTTTTACGCTTCATGCCCAGGAAAAAGTAGCCCTGGTAGGCCCCAACGGTGCCGGCAAGAGTACACTCATGTTGCATCTTAATGGTATACTTGATGGTGGCGATCGAGTTCAGGTCAATGGCCTACCCACCGTAAAAGCCAATTTACCAACCATCCGCACCCTTGTCGGACTGGTTTTCCAAAACCCCGATGACCAACTTTTTTCGCCCACGGTCTATGAAGATGTAGCCTTTGGCCCCTTGCACATGGGCCTTCACGAAGAAGAAGTGCATCGACGAGTGGCGGCAGCCTTGGCTCAGGTCAATATGAGTGATTACGCCCACCGCCTTTCCCACCATCTCAGCATGGGTGAGAAAAAACGTATTGCTATTGCCACTGTTCTCAGCATGGAACCCCAAATCCTGGCCTTGGATGAACCCACAGCCGGACTCGATCCTCGGGCCCGGCGTCAACTGATCGAACTCCTTCGTTCTTTGCCCCAAACCATGCTCATTTCGACCCATGATCTACTCATGGTCGCAGAACTCTGTCCTCGCACACTCATCATCGACCAGGGACGTATCGTTGCCGACAAAAGCACCACCTCTCTCCTGAATGACTCTACCCTCCTGCACGCCCATGGTCTCGAACTGCCTGTTATCCCCAAAACACTCTCTCCGGCAATGACATGACGCACCACACCCTGCACTATGCGGAGCGTATTCGCGCTCAAGGTCACCGCCTTACGCCCCAACGCGAACTGATCCTCGACGCCGTATGCGAAGGCCATGGCCACTCCACCATCGAGGAGATCATCGCACGCGTGCACAAAAAAGCTCCGGCGATCAACCGCTCCACGATCTACCGAAGTCTCACCTTTCTGCAATCGATGCACCTCGTGGTCTCAGCGCAAATTGAAGGACATACAGTCTACGAAATTGCCCATCTGGAACCACATCATCATCTCGTTTGCCAGCAATGCGGAAAAGTCGTCGATATCGACAATAGTGCCCTCGCAGCCCTAAGCGAGACCCTCCTCTCCGAATTTGGTTTCGTACTCGATAGCGATCATCTTGTTTTTTCAGGCCTGTGTCAAAGCTGCGCTGCTGCGCCATCGAAGCCCCAGCCATCCATTTCAGAAGACGAGCTCTGACTGGCGTTGAACCCAACTCAAGAATACTTTAAAGGGTGAGGGGGGATGGACTTCGATTTCAAAAAGTTTGGGCCACAGTTTCCCTGTCACAAACAACCGATCTTCTTTTTCGAGATAGGCAATGCCATTGAGGACATCCACTGGTTGCATACGGTCCTCCGCCGTTAACAAGCCGCTGAGATCGATCCAGGCCTTGACCCTACCCGACTGGGGAATGATCACAGCCACCCGGTCCGTTTGCCAGACATTGGCCCAGATTTCACCTTTGACGTACTCGAGTTCGTTCAAACGGTAAACAGGGCCTTTGTCATCGCTAACTTGTACCTGGCCGGTTTCAGTCAAGGTTTGAGGGTCGAGAAAATGGAGGGTAGGTGTACCATCGCTCATGATCAACGAACGGCCATCATACGTAAGCCCCCAGCCTTCACTTGGATAAGAAAAAGTAGCGAGGGGCTCAAAAGTCGTCTTGTCATAGATGAAGCCAGTGTGTGATTGCCAGGTGAGTTGGTAGAGCATATTACCCACAACGACAATACCTTCGCCAAAATAGGGATCGGCGAGGTTCCGCTGTTGCAACACCTGGCCCGTGGTCAAATCGACACGGCGAATCGAAGAACGCCCGCGCAGACCTGTGCCCTCGTACAAGGTGTTGCCATCAAAGTCAAGCCCCTGCGTAAAGGCAGTCCGATCATGAGGATACTCGCGTACCACCGTGTAGGTGTACTGCAAGGGGGGTAACGCCTTGATCGCGTTCACCCCTACTGAAAATGCTAGAACCAGCAGCAGTATCACAACGAGAATGATACCGTACAGCCGTTTCATAAAGACCTCGGAAAGAGCTAAATGAGCCTGTTATTTCAAGCAGAAGGGTGATGGGGAACTTCGTGGCAGGCACGACAACGGGCCTCGTAGGCCTCGCTGGCGCCAACCATAACCACAGGGTCTTCGTAGTAAGCAGGACGACCATCGATAAGACGTTGGGTACGACTGGCCTCACCGCCGCATTTCATGCAGATAGCGTGGAGCTTGTCAACACTCTCGGCCTGTGCCATAAGCGTGGGCATCGGGCCGAAGGGTTCACCCCGAAAATCGAGATCAAGACCAGCTACGATTACGCGCAGGCCTCGATAGGCAAGATCGGCGCAGACCTGCACAATATCCTCATCGAAAAACTGCACCTCATCGATAGCAACCACGGTGGTATCAGGAGCAATCTCAGCTGCCAACTCCGCGGCACTGGTAACGACCAGACCGTCCATCCTCAAACCGTTATGCGATGCCACCGTACGCACACCATAACGATTATCGACAGCCGGCTTGAATAGCTGCACGTTCTGCCGGGCAATGATGGCCCGGCGCAGGCGACGTAATAGCTCTTCTGTCTTGCCGCTAAACATGGAACCACAGATGACTTCTATCCAGCCACTGCTGGGGCGGAGATGTCGGTAAGGCATGGGGATATTTCTCCTTTTCTCCAGGAATAGATGGCTTGATTGTATCACAAAAAAAGACAGGAGCCCGAGCAGGCTCCCGTCATTGTCCGACGAATCCAACAGCCCTTAGCCTGCGGCTTCTTCACCACGGGCACGGGCTTTACGAGCGGCCTCTTCGCGGGCACGGCGAGCTTCGGCTTCGGCCCTGACCTTGGCCCGAATTTCGTCTTTTGTGCGTAGCCGCTTGATAAAGCGATCGACCTGTCCGGCAGTATCGACAATGCGTTGTTCGCCGGTGTAGAAGGGATGGCAGGCCGAACAAACGTCGGTGTGGATTTCCGGTTTTGTGGATCCGGTTGTCCAGGTGTTGCCACACGAGCAAGTCACCTTGGCATTCGGATAATATTTGGGGTGGATTTTGGCTTTCATCGAATAAACCTCATTATTGGGCGGGGCTGAACGTTACAGTCCCCTTTTATTTGTTCTTCCGGCGTTTACAACGCTTATATCGACGGCTTGTTCTCAAATAGCGCAAAGATGACCTCTCATCTCCTGCGGAAAGCTGTGCAGTAATGCCCAACCCGCGCCACTATTGAGAACATGAATCGAGCCGAATCACGATGCCGTCGCAGGTAAAGCTAGACGACACGCTCGGGATAAACGCTCACGCGCTTTTTGTCACGGGAAACGTGTTCGAATTTGACATAGCCGTCAATTGTGGCGAACAGCGTATGATCACGACCGAGACCGACATTGATGCCGGGGTTGATGCGGGTGCCACGCTGCCGGACGATAATCGTGCCGGCCGGCACCAGTTCGCCATCATATCGTTTTACGCCGAGGCGTTTGGACTTGCTATCACGACCGTTGCGGCTGGAGCCGCCACCTTTTTTATGTGCCATTGGATGCTCTCCTTGGGTCTAATCCTCTCGGAGCATACACTCCGAGTTAGCGAGTTAATCTCATGAATCAGGCAGAAATACTATCGACCTGTAAGCGGGTATACTTCTGGCGATGCCCTGTCTTGCGACGAAAAGTGGTGCGTCCGCTATGCTTGAAAATGATCACCTTAGGGCCTTTCTTTTGACCAAGCACGGTTGCTTTGACTTCAGCACCTTCAACCACTGGTTGACCGACCTTGACATTTTCGCCATCGCTAACGAGTAGAACTTTGTCAAATGTAATCTGTTCACCTTGTGGGACTTTCAGCAATTCGACATCGAGGACTTCGCCTTCTTCGACACGATATTGCTTACCACCAGTTTCGATAACTGCGTACATACTTGACTTCCTTTCCGTACGGCGCCCATGAGAATGGGACTTAGGGAGCCGTAACAGCTGAGGGTTGGTTGAATGAAATCGGAGGATGTTGATTTCGGGATAGACGTACAAAACGTGGGCCTTGAGACCCACGACGCTTCAGTATATCGTAGGCTCGATAAATTGTCAAACTTTTTGGCCCTAATTCGAACACGGTGCCTGGCACCGGAGTGAACGAAGGATGGGTGTGAAGACACCCCTTTGCCAATATTTCTCACTTACGAAAAAGCTGTTATAATGGGTGAAATATCATGTATGCCTTAACAGAGTTAAGTGCAAATCAACTTATCAAGCATATCCACCAGCAATTCGCCACCCTTGAACCAAGGAAATGCTGGTTGTGGCACCTCTCGATGCGAGTCCGATCGCGGAGCCTGTCCTGATAATTGCTAACTTACCTTCACGGAGAACCTCATGACCGATCCACCAACAACCTCCATGACCCAACGCAGTTGTCGTCAGTTTGCCGCGCATGTGAGCAGTCGCAATCATGCCATGGCAGGCGCTACTATCGCCGTTTCTGCCGCTTTGGCATGCAGTCTGGGTGAAGTCTGTGTGCGCATCAATGCAGAAAACACACCGGGGACAATCTTAGATTCCAGCAACGCCCGTCTAAATGAGATCCGCCTGCGATTACTGGATCTAGCGGATCAAGATGGTGCCGCGATTACGCTCTTTGCTGCCTTGCGTAAGGCCGGGCAAGAACTACAGGGACAGGATAAGCTCTGCCAACTACCTGTAGAAATGGGCCAGCTGAGTATCGAGGCAGCTGAGCTGTTGCAATCAGCCCGACCCCTCATCCAGCAGCAGCAAGATGATCTAGAAATGGCAATTCGTCTGCTCGACGGCGCTGCTCGTGCCTCCTACCTCCTTTTGGACTCCAACCTTCGTATCTGGCCCGAGCCTGAATTACTCTCAAAATACGAACCGCTCCTGTCCGATTTACGCAACGCACTCAAGCGCCTGCAAGCAGTGGACTCTGTAAGAGCAACGGAAGCTTAATCATTCCATACCAATCACCATAGTTCGTCTCAATGATCCTCATGACCCGATACAAAACCATTTTTACCACCGAACGAGGGCATCGCCACCAACAGGCAGCGTTACAAGCAGCACCGAACATGCTCGATATCGCAATGCTGCGTCGGCCCGACCGCACTACCTTGCTCGAGTACTTGCCCGAGGCCGAATACTGGATTTCTGAACGTGTAGGCGTCATCGACGCCGAGTTAATCGAAGCTGCACCCCGGCTCAAGCTCATCCTGCGCCTGGGCTCCCTGACCTACGATATCGATATCGAGGCAGCAAAAGCGGCCGGTGTCATCGTTTGTCGCTGGCCCGTGGCCAGTGTCATCCGCGTGGCCGAGCATCTTATTTTACAGATGCTGGCCCTGAGTAAAAAATTACGTGAGACAGAGGCCATTGCCCTCGAGGCCAGCTCGCGCTGGGGGGAGAGTAAGCGGACGGATGAAGACACTTTCGCTTACAACTGGTCGGGCCGAGAAAATGTGGATGGGTTGTGGCAAAAAACCATCGGTATTATGGGCTTTGGCGAAATTGGGGCGGAATTAGCCCGGCGTTTGCAGGGATGGGACATGAAGGTACTTTATCACAAACGCCGTCGCTTACCGGCCCCTGTCGAGGCTGAATTAGGTATTGCCTACGTCGATGAAGATACGCTTTTCCGCCAAAGTGACTATGTGG
The DNA here is from genome assembly GCA_013152695.1 of Chloroflexota bacterium. The sequence goes on from JAADFV010000001.1 coordinate 8,680, forward strand.
CCATGCTCCTGCCTTACTTCCCCGAGACCGACCTGAAAATCGATGCCAGTTATTTCGAACGCATGAAGGACGGGGCAGCTATCGTAAGTTGTGGTAGCGGTAGTGTGCTCAATGAAGCAGACTTGGCTGAGGCCCTGCGTAGCGGTAAGTTGGGAGGAGCGGCTCTAGACACCTTCGAATGGGAGCCTATTCGCCCTGACAATCCTCTCATCCCCCTCGCTAAATCTGGCTACAATGTCCTCCTCACGCCGCACATCGCGGCCGGCGCCACCGCTGCCGCCGCGCAAGAACGCCGAGCCGATTATACCAATATCATCAATCACCTCAACGGCAAGCCGATCCGCTATCGCCTGGCCTGATCCATACCCCTGAGACATAAGGGCCAAACAACGAAAAAAACGTGTTGAAATAGGTAGGCACCGTAGCTATTGTAACCAGCTTCATCTGGTTTCTCGTAAGAGCCGATGATTTATGAACATTCACCAAATAATCAGGTAATAAAAAATCTCCGGGAGGTAACCTCAAACTATCACCGGTTTATTTTCTGAATCTTCCTCAACCATCGGTTCCGGACCACGGACAACAGACTTCGGACAAACGACTAAGGACTAACGACCCCATGACGACTACCCTCATCGAAAACGGCACCATCGTTACCATCAATGACAGCCAAGACGTATACGCCCCTGGTTATGTCCTCATCGAGGATGATCGCATCGTGGCGGTTGGCGCCGGTGAAGCGCCAACATCTCTACGCAAAGCTGACACCATTATCGACGCCTCCTTGATGGCGGTGATGCCCGGCATGATCAATGCCCACACCCACCTCTTCCAAAGCTTCATCCGTGGCCTGGCCGACGATAAACCCTTGCTCGAATGGCTAAAGACCGCGATTTGGCCGGTGGCGCAGGCTTTCAGGGAAGAGGACGCCTATTTGGCAGCAATGGTGGGGCTGATCGAAAATCTGCGCGGGGGCTCTACGGCAATTATCGATCACCAATACATCCACACGGAACCCAGCAATGACGATGCAGTCTGTCGCGCTGCTGAGGAAGCAGGGGTACGCTTCTTGCTGGCGCGGGGCTGGGCCGACCAGGATTATCACCCCGTCCTCATGGAAACTCCCGAGCGCATCATCAACGAGACCACCCGCTTGTGGCAGGCATGGGAAGGGCGGGGAGAGGGTAGGATTCGGGTGGAGTTTGCCCCTCTCATCCCTTGGGGCTGTTCGGATAAGACCATGCATCGTACGTACACCCTCTCACAACAGTGGGGCTCAGGTACGCATATCCATGTCGCCGAAACCCAGGAAGAAATTGCCATCAATCTGGAAAAACGGGGTAATCGCCACATCGAATGGCTGGCGGAATTAGGCATTCTCGGCCCAGATGTGCAACTCGTCCATAGTGTCTGGCTCGAAGACCACGAACTCGATCTCATCGCCGAACAGGGAGCAGTCGTCGTACACTGCCCTGTGAGCAACATGTATCTCGCCTCGGGTGTGGCCCGCGTGCCCGAAATGCGCGGCCGAGGCATTCCTGTCGCCCTGGCGACGGATGGGCCCGGCAGTAACAACAACCAGGATATGATGGAAACGCTCAAAGTGACGGCCTTGTTGCATAAAGTGAATACCCTCGACGCCATGGTCTTGCTGCCCGAAGATGTGCTTTGGATGGCCTGCCGGGGTGGCGCCACTGCCTTTGGACAGCCGGAGCTCATCGGCTCTTTGGAAGCGGGGAAAAAGGCGGATATTGTGCTCGTCGACCTCGATACGCCGCTGGCCATGCCCGTCCACCGCGTACCCTCCGCCCTCGTTTACAATCTCGGTGCCCGCGATGTCGATACGGTGATCGTCGACGGCAAACCCTTGATGCAACATAAAGAAATTCTTTTCTTGGATGAAAAAGCCCTGCTGGCGCAGGCACGCCAGGCCTGTGAGGCCCTCTTCACCCGCGCCGGCGTCGTCGTAGACTGAAGGCCGGGGGCGGAGGTCGGAGGTAGGTGTCTTCCGTCTTCGTGACGGGCGAGCAATTCCCCCCAACATACCTTGTTATACATCGTTTCCCTGCTGATATTACATCCCTGGCTTATAACCGACCCCCTGCGGAATTCCTCTCCCCTGCCACCTTCCCCCACTGCTAAGCTCTCTTCCGTATCCCGTCTTCCGTCTCCTGTCTCCCTACTTCCTGCTTCCTGCTCTCTTCCAACTCCTTGCTCCCTACTCCTGACCCCATGAATCCAAACGGAAAAACAGCCCTTATCACCGGCGGTGCCCATCGCGTGGGCAAAGCCATCACTCTGGGATTGGCCAAGGCCGGCGCTAATGTTGTCATCAACTACCATAGCTCTGGCGAAGCCGCCCAAATCACGGCCCTTGAAGCAGAAGCGTACGGCGTCGAAGCTCTAGCCGTGAAAGCCAACATCGTTGCCGCTATGGTACGGGCAGCCGATGAGCGCTTCGGCGGCATCGACATTCTCGTCAACAGTGCTTCCTTATTTAAAGAGACACCTTTTCCCAGCGATGATCACAGCGGTTGGCAACTGGTGACCGGCATCGGCATCGACGGCCCCTACTACTGTGTCAATGCCATCGCCCCCGGCATGCTGGCGCGAGGCGAAGGTGCGATCGTCAATATTGTCGATCTTTCCGCCTTCGAACCGTGGCCGGGCTTCATCGCCCACAGTATAAGCAAAGCCGCGCTCATGGCCATGACCCGGCAATGGGCGTTGGAGCTGGCGCCGGCGGTGCGTGTCAATGCGGTTGCTCCCGGACCGGTTCTCCCCCCACCCGACTACACTCCCGAACGTATCGCTCGCACGGCCGATAAAACCCTGCTCGGACGTTGGGGAACGCCGGAGGATATTGCCGAGGCTGTACTTTATTTTGTGCGCGCCGACTATGTCACCGCCGAAGTTATCGCCGTCGACGGTGGCGAGCGGTTCGGTCACCGCAAACACGAAATAGGATAACCTTCAAGATTCCAGCACCCTATTACTTTTCGAAGGACGAAAGACCA
>JAADFV010000002.1 GCA_013152695.1 Chloroflexota bacterium
CTGCGCTTGCCCTGGCGTTGGCGTGATGGCTTGATGATGGGACTTTTCTTGTTATTACAAACCTGGGCTGAGCTTACTTTTGGCACTTTTGGCGTGATGCTCATTGCCCTCACCAGCTTGAGCGTGATCGCCCTGGTGGTCCTGCAGCGGCTGCTTCCTTTTCATCCCTTCCCTTATGACCTCTTCCCCCGCGCTAAGGCGCTCTTTGCCAATGCCGCCATTGCTGCCGTCTTGTTCGTTCTCGGCCTCATCCCCTACCTGGCCAATATGCTCCCCGACATGGCTGTCAATGGCGACTTTCTCGTGGAGGGCGGCGGTTTTTCCGATATCTTTTCTGCCGATCTGCTCGGTTTCTTCTTCCCTACCCAGCTACACCCTCTCTTGGGTGACATTATTCTGCGACTGTCTGACAACTCGGCCCTACGCCCAGACCGCTCTCAGTTCATGGTCAACAAAGGCCAGCATATTTTCTTCGGCTATACTGTGATGGCCCTGGCTTTGTTTGGTTTGTGGAAACAGCGTAAGCAGCTTTGGGCTTGGGGCATTGCTCTCCTCACGTTCTTCTTTATTTTGCTTTCTTGGGGCCCTAGCCTGCGCCTGAATGGCTATGATACCGGCATTCCCGGTCTCTTCCCTTTACTCCAGAAAATCCCTTTTTTACAAGCTAATCGTTACCCCAGTCGCTACAGTATCCTCATCCTCCTCGGTATGGGATTGCTGGCGGCTCTCGGCTTTGTCAACCTGCGGCAAAAGCTCCCTGCCCGCCGTAAAAATTGGATCACTGCGGCAATCATCGCCCTTCTACTTTTCGAACATTTGTCTATCCCTCTACCCTTATCCGATTTTCGACTACCTCCCGCCTACAAAGCCGTGGTTGCGGATACTCGCCCCGGCGCTATTCTTGACCTGCCCATCGGTTGGCGCAATGGCTTTAACGTGTTTGGTAAATCGGATACCATCATCATGTACACGCAGTGGTACCAGACTTTCCACCACAAACCGCGCTTGGGAGGCAATACCAGCCGCAATCCCGAGCAGAAATTCCAATATTTCATGGAAAATCCGGTCGTGGGTGTGCTTGCCGCCCTTGAGAATGGCCGAGAAGTATCAGCAGAGGATTTCCAGCGGGCACAGGCGCTGGCGCCCGACCTGCTACGCACCTACAACATTCACACCGTTCTCCTGCATACAGATAAGGTTCCGCCCGGTTTCGCAGAGCAGCTAGAACAACTCTTTCCTCTGGATAAAGTGGAGGAGAGCGATGGCATCTTTCGTTATGAGGCCCTCTGGCCCCCAGAAAGAGCGCAAGTGACACTTATGGCCGATAGCCCCGAACTGAGAACTTATCTCGATCAGGGGTGGGGAACAGTCAGTGATGGAGGCTCTCAGTCAGTTATTTGGGCCACACGTCTTCAACCCGAGATGATTCTCCCCGCCTTCAGCCAGGCAGCCGACCTTACCCTAAAAATCATCTCTCCCGGCCAGCAACTGGTCGATTTCGTTTTGGATGGTAACCTTCTCGTCAGTCAGGTGCTGCATCCTCAACTCAATACCATCTCCCTTTACCTGCCTCCGAGCACTGATGGTGCTCCCCGGCATCTGTACTTGCGTGCCGAACACAGCTTTGCCCCAGAGCAGATTCGCTTTGCTTCCCGGCGTATCGGCAGCACGGGCGTCGATAGTCTATTGTTGTGCGCTCGGCCGGTAAAGAAACAGGCGACTTTGCCCATATCTACATCAACGGCCAGGATATCAGCCCCAATCAGCGTGGTTACAATTTAGCCGCGCTGGCGCCCGATAGCGGAAAATTGCTAGGGACAGCCGTCTTCGACACGCATGCCCCTTATCTCGAGGGGGAAAGCGCCCGTCTGGCAGCCTGGATTGAATCCTGGCCTGCGGGTACCATTATTGCCGGTGCCGTGCGTGATGCCGCTGCGCTCAATTTGAGCGATCAAGCAGTCGCTGCTCTGCGCCTTGTTGGCGTACAAAACGATATCCGCGGCCAATTGCGCCGGGCGCATGCCTTTGTCGGTGTCAAGGGTGCACCTGCAGGTTCTGCTGCCGAACTTATCTCAGATCAATGGCCACTCAGCCTTAGCATTGGCGATGGCCTTACCGAAACCCAGCCAACCTTCGCCTTACTCGAACTGAGCTGGCAGCTCAAGAACGAGTAAATTCTTTCCTTCTTGCAAACAGACCTATGGTAAAACCACGTATTGGCCTGATCGGCTTTGGCTATTGGGGCCCCAACCTGGCCCGCAACTTTCACGCTATTCCCGCTTGCGAGCTGGCCGCCATTTGCGATGCCAGCCCCGAACGCCGTGCTAAAGCCCGTGCCCTCTATCGTTCCCCTCAGCTTTTCTCTACATGGACAGACCTGCTTGCCAGCCCTGTAGATGCTGTTGCCATTGCCACACCGGCACGGAGTCATTACGAAATAGCACGCGCCGCCCTCCTGGCAGGTAAGCATGTTTTCGTAGAAAAACCATTGGCCATGAGCGTGGCCGAAGCTGAATCTCTGGTCGAGCTCGCAGATAAGACGGGTCTCAGTTTGATGGTAGGGCATGTATTTGAATACAATCCCGCTGTACGTCATATTAAAGACTTGCTCGAAGCAAAAGCAATCGGTGACATTTACTATCTGTACTCCACTCGCGTCAATTTGGGGCGTATCCAGTCTGACATAAACGCCTTGTGGAGCATCGCGCCCCATGATATTTCCATCTTGCTCTATTTGCTCGGCCAGATGCCCGAATTTGTGAGCGCGCGCGGGGCCCGCTATCTCAACGGAAAAGTAGAGGATGTTGTTTTCTTTACCCTTCATTTTGCCGACGGCATTCTTGCTCACATCCACGCCTCCTGGCTCGATCCCAGCAAAGTTCGACGTCTGACCATTGTCGGCAGCCGAAAAATGATTGTGTATGATGATCTGGCAGCCGAAGGCAAGGTCAAAGTCTATGACAAAGGCGTGATCAAAGCCACCGATCCTCAATATGGCGAATACCAGTACCGTCTCCACTCAGGCGATATTGCTATCCCCAAACTACCTCTGATCGAGCCCCTTCGGAGTGAATGCGAGGACTTCATCCGTGCCATCGAAACAGGGGAACCGCCGCTCACAGATGGGCGAAACGGCTTGAGAGTCGTACAAGTGCTGACAGCCGTACAACAATCCTTACAAGAGCACAGTCGAGAAGTTCCTGTATCGAAAATAGAACGCTGATGACGCTGATCAGAAAAAAGGAACAAGGTGACAAGGGAAAAAGGAAAAAGGGAGGCGGCTCCTTTTGTAAAC
>JAADFV010000003.1 GCA_013152695.1 Chloroflexota bacterium
CATTACTGCCTATAATTCTGCCGATGACAACGTTTTGCCCGCCGATCTCGGCGTGGCGCGCTCTCTTATCCCCCCTGGGACAGGTGCGTTTCGTGATTTTTCCTATATCGCCCCTGAAGTTCCTGAATTGAATAGCGAGCAATGCGTCGGCTGTATGACCTGTGTCACCGAATGTCCTGACACAGCCATTCTCGGCAAAGTTGTAGAACAAGATGTGTTGACCCAGGCCTTGGCAGCCATGCCTGACGAAGAAAGTGAGTGGCTCGCGCAACAGTGGGCAAAGACCAACAAATTCTTCCATGTGCCAGAGAAAAAAGAAGCTGGCAGTGGTGGACTTTTCGGTATTTTTATAGACCCCACAAAATGCAAGGGCTGCGCCGAATGTGTCCAGGTTTGTGCGGACTTAGGCTACAATGCCTTGAAAATGATCGAAAAAGAAGAAGACACTGTTCCTCGTTACAAAAACGGTTTCGAATTCTTCCGCAGCCTGCCCCCTACCCCCGAACGCTTCATCAACGAGCGGGTTCTGATCGACATTATGCTCAAGGATGAAAGTTTGGGCTATGTGGGCGGCGCCGGCTCTTGTGCTGGCTGTGGCGAAGCCACAGCACTGCGCATGTGGATGGCCGCCACCTCTTTTCAGGTTGGCGCCCATAACATCGCCATCGTCAATGCCACCGGCTGCTCTACCGTTTACGGCAGCACCTACCCCTACAACCCCTGGAATGTTTCCTGGACAAATTCCTTGTTTGAAAATGCCGCCACCGACGCCATGGGTATACGCGCTCGTTGGGATCAGTTGGGCTGGCATGAGAAAAAACTGTGGGTAGTGGGAGGTGACGGCGCTATGATCGACATTGGCTTCGGCCCCCTAAGCCGGATGTTGGCCAGTGGCATGGATATCAAAGTGCTGATCCTGGATACTCAAGTCTACTCCAACACGGGTGGGCAGGCCTCGACAGCCACATTCTCGGGTCAGGGCGCAAAAATGAGCCCCTTTGGCAAAGAGGTGATGGGTAAACAGGAACGACGCAAAGAAATCGCCCAAATTGCGATGATGCACCCCAATGTCTACGTGGCCCAAACGACGGCAGCCCACGTCAATCACTTCTATCGCGCCATTATGGAGGCCAACGAATTCCCCGGCCCTGCTGTGATCAGCGTTTACACTACCTGCCAACCTGAGCATGGCGTCGCCGATTATGAATCACAGCAGCGCGCCCGTGCCGCTGTCGATAGCCGTGCCTTTCCTCTCTTGATCCACGATCCACGCAAGGGCGAAACCCTGCGTGAACGCCTTAGTCTCAAAGGCAATCCTAATGTCAAAGGGGATTGGTACATCAATCCCAAAACCAAAGAGCCCTTTACTTTTATCGATTTTGCCCGAGGCGAGGGGCGCTTTGCCAAACACTTTGATAATAATGGTCATGCCAGCACCACCCTCCATGCTGCCCAAGAAGACCGTCTCGCCAATTGGCGATTGTTGCAAGACCTGGCTGGCATACGCTAGCCTTGGTTATCCCCTCACCCAGACTCCGCCGGCTTTTGCTGGCGGAGTCTTTTTATGAAACAATTCTTGAGAAAGCAGACCTACGGTGCGCGCCACGCACGCCCATCATGATGAAAATAATCTGTACACAGACCATCTGTAGCCCAGAAAACCTGTAAACCGGGATGGGACGGCTTCGCCCACAACCGGCCTGGTTTTCTGGGCTACTGGTTTACTGGGCTAATGTGCTATGAGTCTATATTGATACCAATCTGTGCCCTATTTACGACGCAGTATAACTAAACAGATGAAGATACAGTTCGGCAAATGCACAGCAGTTGCGGTAAAATAAGACCTCTTCATTACTGCTCCTTGGGTGCGGTGCCCCATCTGCCTTGCTGAGCAGAGCTAACTACTCCATAATGCCACCTCCTCAGCACCAAACCTACCATAACCAGTAAGACCCCTGCAAAGTACCTCCGACATCTGTACACCGAGAGCCTTCGCTTTGCCCAGGGCAATAGATATCCCACACACTTTTGAGAAGCCCCTCCTCTTCGAGACAAAAATGACCACAACTCCCGCGCAACAACTCGACGAAATCATCTCCCTCGCTCAACAAGACTTGAAACAAGCGCGCAAAGCGATGCGGCGCCTCGTTCCCGAGCTTCCCGACACGGCTGCTGTTTACACTGCCCTCGGCCTTGCCTACATGGCCCTAGAGCAACCGCGTGATGCTGTTCGAGCCTTCAAACGAGCCATCGAACTGGACCCCACCGACCCTGTGCCCCGTTTCCACCTCGGTACCCACCAGTCTGATATGGGCCAGCTCCCGCAGGCTATCAGCAACTTACGCTTCGCCGTCGCTGCCGAGCCGGAAAACGCCGACTATCAGGCAGCTCTCGGCTTTGCCTATTACAAAGCCAATCGTGCCGAAGAAGCGATGGCTGCCCTTGAAACAGCAATAGAGGCAGGCAAAGAAAATGACGATATTTTCGCCACATTAGGCTATCTCTACTACTTTGCCGACCGCCTCGAAGAATCGCGAGACGCCTTTGGCCGCGCAATCGAGCTCAATCCCGATTATGCCGAAGTCTACAACAACCGCGGCTTCCTCAACATCCTTCTGCATGATCTCGAGCAAGCACAACAAGATTTGGCCCAGTGCATTGCTAAAGACCCCAAATTCCTCCGTGCTCGCTACAATCAAGCCTTGGCCACCTGGCTGCAAGGCGATCATGATGCTGCTCTGGAGCAATATGAGAAAGTCCAGCGTCTTGATCAAAATGACGCCGAGCTGGAACAACACCTGCGGGACTTCGACCAAATCGAGAGTGCCTGGCCCGACGAGAGCAGCCTCAAAGACTTGCGTGTGCAATTGGCCGTAAGCCACAAGGCCAAAAGACGCTAAGCGTAGGAAAACGCCATGGAAAGAGAAGAACTTAGCTGGCAAGACATCGAAGCACTACTCGACCAGCTACTTCCTCAGGTTGCTGGGCAATTCGATGTGCTCCTGATCATCACGCGCGGGGGGATCATTCCGGGAGGGATGCTGGCAGAAGCCCTCGATATCAAAAACGTCTTGACGGCTGCCGTGGAATTCAGCAAAGACCCCAATCTGGGCCCCTACGCCTGGCCCACCTTCCTTCAGTTTCCCGGCGATGCCTTGCTGCGCGGCCGGCGCGTACTCATCGTCGATGATGTGTGGGATAGTGGGCGTACAATCAACTCGGTACGAGGGCGGGTAGAGCTGGCAGGAGGGGAGCCTCGTACCTGTGTCTTGCACTACAAACCGCAGCGATCCCGTTTTCGCGATCGTAAACCCGACTATTACGGGGCGGTAACGAATCGCTGGATCATCTATCCTTGGGAAGTCGAACGTGGCCCTGATCTGGCAACACTTTCACCCTCACCTACTCTGATTTGAGCATCAGCCAACACGGCCTGGATCCGATCAGGGGGCTCACCTAAGAGTGCGGTCAAGATTGCGGGAGTTATTTTGTTTTCCAATTGCACAGAAGCAGGAACCACCGCTTCGACGCGCAGATAATTGTCGGTATAGCCCGTCCAGCGTCGAAGCGTTCCTTCCGACGCCGCTTCTGCCTTCTCCCATAACACCGGGCGCACCTGGCCCAGAGCCTGCTGCAAAAAGGCAGCTTTCATGTCTGCGGCCAAAGCATGGATCTCGCGACTGCGCTGCTTCTTCACCTGAGCAGGAACCATCCCCCTCAGGCGGGCCGCTGTTGTTCCCTCTCGTGGGGAAAAACTGAAAATATGCATGTGGGCAAAGCCGATTTGTTGGACAAAATCGATGGTCGTTCGCCACTCAGCCTCAGTCTCACCAGGAAAACCCACAATCAGATCGGTGGTGAGGGTCAGATCAGGAATGGCAGCGCGGGCCTTCTCCACCAACGCCGCGTAACTTTGCGTATCACAACGCCGTGCCATGCGCCGTAATGTGGCATCACAGCCACTTTGCAAGGGTAAATGCAAGTGAGGCATCAGGCGAGGATTCTGCCAAAGCGTGAAGAAATCCTCAGGTAAATCCCAGGGTTCCAAAGAGGACAAACGCAAACGTGGAATATCCGTGTTGCGCAAAATGGTATGCACCAACGTCCTTAGATCCGAGCCCAAATCACTGCCATACCCCCCCAGGTGCACTCCTGTAAGGACGACTTCCTGATATCCCCTCCTGTGTAGCTCGTTAATTTCGTCGATCACTGTCTCTAGGGGCCTGCTTCGCTCTTCGCCTCGGGCAATTGTCACAATGCAAAAGGTACAGCGATTCCGACAGCCATCTTGCACCTTGACGAACGCCCGTGTACGCGCACCCGAAAAGGATGGCGTACTCTCCGGCTCCATCGCCATGAGCGGCATGGAATGCCAATCAAACTGCTGGTTCAAAATCTCAACGAGCGACTCCTTTTGCCGGTTCCCCACCACCAGATCGACCCCCAACAGTTGCGCTGCCTTATCCGCTTCCAGCTCGGCATAGCATCCGGTCACGACCAAGGGGGCAGAGGTATTAAGGCGATGCAGTCTGTTCACGAACTGCCGCGATTTTCGTGCCGCCTCGCTTGTCACGGCACAAGTATTGAGCACGATCACCTGCGCTTGCTGCGGCGTGGAAGCCACAACATGCCCGTTTGCTTGTAATTGTCGGGCCCAGCTTTCGATTTCTGCTTCGTTGAGACGGCAACCGAGGGTCGCAAGATAAACCTTCATCGCTTCCAGTTTACCACAAAAAACAGGGCATACGTCAAAACCATCATCGCTTTCTCGCTACGAAGTATGACCTGCATCATTGCTCGCGCAGGGGAAATATGCCATACTGGTTTGACAAAGACCTCTCAAGTTCTTGCTTGCCAAGTATGCTAACATCTAGTATGCTTTTCGTATCATATTTCCGGTAATCCCAATTCTCAAAGGAGAAATAAATAAAATGACATTACGTGTTGGTATCAATGGTTTTGGCCGTATTGGCCGCCAAGTATTCAAAGCAATCGAAAATAAATATGATGGTGAAATCGAAGTCGTTGCCATCAATGATCTGGTTGACACTGCCGTCAACGCCCATTTGCTCAAATATGACTCAAACTATGGCCGCTACGATGCTGACATCAGCGTCGATGGAAAGGACTTGATAGTCAATGGCGAACGGATCAAGGTCTTCTCCGAACGCGATCCCGGCAACCTCCCCTGGGGTGATGAAGGCGTCGACATCGTTGTGGAATCGACCGGTATTTTCCGCAAACGTGAACAGGCCGCTCTCCATCTGAAGGGGGGTGCCAAAAAGGTGATCATCTCGGCACCGGCCCCCGATCCTGACCTCACAGTCGTGCTGGGCGTCAATGAAAAAATCTACGATCCTGCCAAGCATACGATTATTTCCAATGCCTCCTGTACCACCAACTGTTTGGCCCCGGCTGCCAAGGTTGTGGATGATCATTATGGCATTGTCAAAGGCCTGATGACCACGGTGCACTCCTACACCAATGATCAGCGCATCCTCGATTTAGTGCACAAAGACCTGCGCCGTGCACGCGCAGCAGCCTTGAACATCATTCCCACCACCACCGGCGCGGCCAAGGCCTTGGGCCTGGTGATTCCCAGCCTGCAGGGGAAATTTGATGGCATGTCTATGCGCGTGCCAACCCCCACCGTTTCCATCGTAGACTTCACTGCGGTTGTGGAAAAACCCACCACCACAGAGGAATTGCTCGCAGCTTTCCGTACCGCTGCCGCCGGCCCCATGCAGGGTATCCTGGGAGTCTGTGATGAGCCTCTTGTCAGCATGGATTTCAAAGGCGATCCTCGTTCCTCCATCATTGATGCCGGTTCCACTCAGGTCTTGGACGGAGATCTCGTCAAAGTCGTGACCTGGTACGACAATGAATGGGCCTATTCGGTACGCGTCGCCGATCTCTGCAAATACATCGAGGATCAAGGCCTCTAACGCTATCCCCACCACTACCTTTCTTTCCACAGGAGTGCGGTGCCCGACCCGACTGCTTGTCTTTGCGAGCACCGCACCCCTTCCTCATCACTCATTTTATGACTAATGTAATCTCCAAAAGATGAATCCATGAATAAGAAAACTATTCGCGACTTTGACCCTCAAGGTAAGCGGATTCTCGTACGTGTCGATTTCAATGTGCCCTTAGACGAACATCGCCAGATTAGCGATGATACCCGCTTGCGGGCAGCATTACCCACGCTGAATTACTTGCTGGAGCGGGGAGCCAGACTGGTGCTCATGTCGCATCTGGGGAGACCTAAAGGTAAACCTGATCCTCGCTACAGCCTGGCGCCGGTGGCTCATGCTTTACAACGCCTTTTGCCATCGGCACGAGTGCGGATGGCGAACAACGTCATCGGCCCGGAGGTCGAGATACTCGTACGCGCCTTGGAACCAGGGGACATCGTCCTTTTGGAAAACTTACGCTTCCATCCGGGTGAAAAGGCGGGGGATCCTGCCTTCGCCGCCGCTCTGGCTGCCTACGGTGACGATTATGTGAATGATGCTTTTGGCACTTGTCACCGCGCTCATGCTTCTATGGTGGCTGTTCCCCAGGCTGTTCGGGCCAAGGGAGGGGCGGTGGTAGCTGGTTTGCTGGTCGAGCGAGAGATTAACTATCTCGGAAATGCTGTTTCCCATCCCAAACGCCCCTTTGTAGCCATTTTAGGTGGTGCCAAAGTGAGCGATAAGATCGGAGTCATCGAAAATCTCCTGCACAAGGTGGATGCCCTTCTCATTGGTGGCGGCATGGCCAATACCTTCCTCGCTGCCCAGGGTAAAGAATTGGGGAAATCATTGGTCGAAGCAGATGCCTTAAGCGCGGCCCGCAACATTCTGCAAACAGCCGGCGATCGCTTACATTTGCCGGTCGACGCGGTCGCGGCCGCGGCCTTTGCTGCAGACGCAGAGGCCGACGTGGTCAGCGTCGACGCTATTCCTGCCGATCGTATGGTGCTCGATATTGGTCCGGCCACCGTAGCTGCCTATCAAAAGGTACTGGCCGATGCCAAAACTGTGGTGTGGAATGGTCCCTTGGGTGTATTTGAATTTCCCCGTTTTGCCCAGGGTACTTTTGCCATTGCTCATACCTTAGCCGGTCTCGAGGACGCCATTACCATTATCGGCGGTGGTGACTCGGCCGCGGCCATTGCCCAGGCAGGCCTCACTGATCAGGTTAGTCATGTCTCAACCGGTGGTGGCGCCTCCCTCACATTCCTCGAAGGAAAAGAACTCCCTGGCATCGCCGTCTTGGATGACGCATGAATCTGAAGAAACGCTTGCAATCCCTCTTTTCTGCGGCTGCTCAAACAAAATTTGACAAGCGCAGTCATTGGGTTTATGTTCGCTGTAAGCGGTGCGGTGAAGTCCTTAGCACCCGCATCGATTTACAAAATGACCTCAGCATCGACTACAGCACGCGCGAATATTCTGTACAAAAAGTGCTTGTTGGAAGCGGTGAAAACCGCTGCTTTCAACGAATTACCGTCAAACTACGCTTTGATAAAGATAAACGACCGATTGAGATAGAAGCCGAAGGGGGTGAAATTGTCGCCCCCCCAGAGTCCGAATAGAGAAACGTACACTAATTTTTGGAGATGGTATGATGAAAACACACACAAAGTTATCACTTTTATTGGTCAGTTCAGTGCTACTGGTCATGCTGATGACACAGGTAACTACGCAAGCATCGATGTTCCTTTCCTCGCCGGTGTCACCGGTATCACCGTTTCGCTCGCTTTACTGGCCCATGATCTGGGGCGAGCCTGAAAGTACCCCAGAAGGGGAAGAAACTCCGGAATCAATGGCGACTCTTCCTCTTCTCATTGTTAATAACGTCCCCTGAGGAACAATGAATACACGAAAACCTATTATTGCTGGTAACTGGAAGATGAATAAAACCATCGCCGAGGCGGTGGATCTTGTGCGCGGCATTCGCGCCGGTGTCCGCGAGATCGAAACGGTCGAAGCGGTGGTTTGCCCTCCCTTTGTGGCGTTGCCCACGGTTGCCGATGCTCTCTCCCACAGCAACGTGAAAGTCGGTGCCCAGAATGTCTTTTACGAAGAGAAGGGTGCCTTTACGGGCGAAATTGCCCCCGGTATGCTCGAAGGCCTGGTGACTTATTGCATCATCGGTCATTCGGAACGACGTAACATTTTTGGTGAATGCGATGAATGGGTCAACAAAAAGGCCAAAGCCCTGCTGGCCCACGGCATTACACCGATCATTTGTGTTGGAGAAAGCCTGGAACAGAACCAGGCCGGAGAAACAGATGTTTTCGTCCGGGGGCAGGTTGAAGCGGCTCTGGCCGGGCTCAGTGCAGAGCAGGTTGCACAATTGATCATTGCTTATGAGCCAATCTGGGCCATCGGCACCGGCCTTACGGCCACACCAGCCGAGGCCAATCGTACGATCGGCGTCACCATTCGTGGCGTAATCTCCGATCTCTACGACGAAAGCACAGCCCAGGCGATTCGAATTCAATATGGGGGAAGCGCCAAACCAGGCAATATTGCTGAACTCATGGCCCAACCCGACATCGATGGTGCCCTCGTGGGCGGCGCCAGCCTGAAAGCTGACTCCTTTGTAGAAATGATACGCCTCACGGCGGAGGTCTATCGTTCGTAGCTGCCATGACCGAGTCCTGGCTTCTTCTGATTTGGATCATTCTCCTCCTTTTTGCCTTGTATTGGGCCAGTCGTAAGCTGGCCCAATACTTTATTGGCACCTTTTATTTGCTCTCACGCAGCGAAAACGCAGCAACGGCCATTTATGTCTTATCTGTGCTGCCGGGTACGCTTATCCATGAAACAAGTCATTGGTTGATGGCGCAGCTTGTGGGTGTGCGCACAGGGGATATCTCGATTATGCCCCGCTTTCAGCGCAAGGGGCCGATACGTTTGGGATCAGTCAATGTCAAAGGTGGGAATCTTATCCAATTGACGTTGGTAGGGATTGCCCCGTTTCTGGTGGGGCTCAGTCTGACGGTGTGGTTGAGTTATAGCCTGTTCGATGTCACTTTGTTACGTGCGGTATGGCATGATTTTTCGTTATTAAACCTGGGGCGTGTGGTACAAGATGTATTGGCGCGGCGCGACAGTATGCTGGGTCTTTATTTGCTTTTCACGGTCAGCGATGCTATGTTTCTCAGCCCCAGCGATCGGGCGCCCCTGACACAACTTCTTGTGTATAGCGGCATTATTGCTGCTATTCTCCTGGCCCTGAGTGGTCCGCCCTCCCTTTCCCCTGCCTGGACAGAGACTATTTTGGGGGGAGTGCAATTGCTGGCGACCGGTCTGGCCATCGCTTTAGGCGTTCATGTCACCCTGCTCGTCATTTTTGCCCTGACATTCTTCTTGCTTCAACCTCTATTGCGTTGAGTTTTTCTCCTTTCAGGCACCCAACTGTCGACAGCAGCAATCCTCAAGCTACCAGTTTACAACCTGCAAACAATGACCCGACTCAAAATTGCCCTTATGGGACATTTCCCACCTACAGGCCCCGCCCGTGGCGGTGTGCAGACTGTCATTGCCAGCCTGCGCGATGTGTTCAGTACTCGTGCAGATATCGAATTGCACCTGATTCAGCATCGCCAAAATATTCCTACCGCAACCGTCACTCAGGATGGTTATACGGCCCATCATTTTGCCGCTGCCACTTCTCGCTTTGTCCCCAACATGATACGCACTCCCGGCCTGCTCACACCTTTTTTGCGAGAGCTGGCCCCTGACGTCATCTCTACCCACCAATTCGAATATGCTTTGGCAGCGTTTGACAGCGGTATCCCCACAGTGCACACCATCCATGGTTTTCCTGCCAAAGAATTCCGGGTGCGCCGCACAATCTTCACACGCCTGGCCTCGCTGATGGATATGTGGATGGAATGGCAAACCTTACGTCGCGCCACGGATATCATTGCCATCTCCAACCATGTCATTCAGCTTTATCAACACCGTACCCATGCTACCTTCCATCGCGTCAACAACCCCGTTTCTCTCTCTTTCTTTGCCCCCAGTCTCGAACCCGAACCCTACCGGCTCGTTTTTATCGGTAATCTTACCCCGCGCAAAGGTGTCGAGGTAGCAATTGCGGCCATAGCTCGAATCAAAGAGGAATTCCCCCAGATTCGCTTCGATATCGTCGGCGCTGCTTCAGATTCTGCTTATGTGGCGAAATTACGGGAGCTGGCAGAACCTTTGGGCAAGAGTGTCTGTTTTTGCGGCTCGCCCGATCGCGCCGGGATCAAGGAGGCATTGGGGCGAGCGCAGGCGTTGGTTCTGACCTCGCATGACGAACACGCGCCCGTCATCGTTGCCGAAGCAATGGCCTCGGCTCGCCCCGTGATCGCCACGAAAGTTGGCGCTCTTCCTGACATGATCGAGGAAGGGGTGACAGGCTATTTGGCTGAAGTCGCTAATGTCGAAGCGGTAGCAGAGGCGATGCGCCGGGTGTTAAGAGACCCCCGGCGCACGAAGAAGATGGGCGCTGAAGCCGCCGTTTACGCCCGCCGGGAATATCATCCGGAAGCGGTCGCCGACGGCTATTTGCGGGCCATGAACGTAGCCATGAAAAGAGGCAAATGAGTCATCCCTGAGGATGACTATGCCCAAAAGCGCTCCCAGGTCTGTTGCGCAACCTCGCGGCTGCGGGCATAGATGGCTGCAGCATCCAAGTGAGGGATCTCTTGATGGCGCATGAGTACACGCCCGGCAACGATGGTCGTATCCACCTTGCGGCCATCGAAACCAAAAATGATGTGCCAGGGAAGGTTGTCGAGGGTGAGGGGGGTGGGAGGATCGTAATCGATGAAGATGATGTCGGCGGCGGCCCCAGGTGTTAATTCTCCCAATGTCTGACCGAAAAATTGGCGAGCCAGCGCCGCATTGTTGGCTGTGGCGAAATGCAGAAGCTGATCGGCGGGTAGAACGCGCGGATCAGAACGCGCGGATTTATGGATAAGATAAGCCACA
>JAADFV010000004.1 GCA_013152695.1 Chloroflexota bacterium
CCTGGGAGGCTATGCCGACGGCGAGGACGTGGATGTTTCGCTGCGGGTGGGGCAGCGCTACCCCCTCTGGCAGACGCCCGAGGCGCGACTGGTGCATCATCGCTCTCGCGCAGGCCGGGCCACGCTCTACCGCCGTTTTTTCACACGGACACGCAATGAGCACTATCTCCAGCGCAAACTCGTTCCCCCCACCTTGCACACCCACCTCGCCTGGTGGTGGGGCGCGGTGGGACGCGTGCTCGTGGCAGCGCTGGTCGGGTTACGGCAACGAAGTGCAGCACCCTTGCTGGGCACTATCGCCGGACTTTTCACCCCCCTCCCCGGAATGCTGGAAAATGGGAAAGAGCGATGACATGATCGCCTGGCCTACCACACTGCCTTGTATAGTCGTAACCAGTTGCCCCCCATGATCTTCTGCACATCACTGGCGCCGTATCCTCGCTGTACCAACGCTGCCGTAACATTGGCAAACTGGGCCGCAGTCTCAAATCCCTGCATGGGTTGAACCTGCGAAAGCGCGAGCACAACCTCGAGCGGAAATCCTTGCAGGGTAGAGGTCACCACCTCTTCAGGTAAAAACTCCATAAAATTGGGACCGAGGCCCACATGGTCGATGCCAACCAGATTGACCAAATAATCGATGATATCGATGTAATCCGAAAGTGTGGCCGGATATTGATCCGTAACCAGAGGAGGGAATTGGGCGGCACCGATTACGCCCCCTCGTTTCGCCAGAGAAAGGATGGCTTCATCGCTTTTGTTGCGGGGATGCGGGTGTAAAGCATAGGGGTTGGCATGGGTAATGGCGATGGGTACGGTCGATGCGTCGATTGCTTCTAAGGTAGTGCGCGGGCCACAGTGTGAAACGTCCACCAAAATGCCCAAACGATTCATCTCCGTCACAACCTTCCGGCCATAATCGGTTAAACCATTGTCCTTTTCATCATGGCAGCCACAGCCGACAAGGTTCTCGTTATTGTAGGTGAGTTGGATCACACGCACACCCAGCTCGTGATAGACATTGAGAAAACCCAACTGATCGTCGATAGGAGCGGTGTCCTGAAACCCTAAAATCAAACCAACTCGCTTACTATCTTTTGCCTTCTGAATGTCATCCACTGACTCTATCAACATAATGATATCACTGTGCTGGTCGCACAAAAAGAAAATCTTACCGAGGAGCTTGCTTGTCTCCAAGGGGCTGTGCCAGGCAGCAATGGTAGCGTGAACGGCGGTAACGCCTCCCTCCTGCAAATGCTGAAGGACACGCACATCAGAAAACCAGCTGGCGTTGAGACCGTCGATGATGATGCTCTCTTTGTGTAGTTTTTTTGAGTTGATTGAATTCAGGGGCATAATTATCTTACCTAATTTCCGAAGCACTAAAGCTCATACATGTCTGGCCCATAAACGCTCCTTGAGCCAAAGAGAGAGGCAACGTTGGGATGTGCTGGTAACGGGAAAGGGCCGTGCCAATCATGCAATGAGCACTTCCACTCTACGTTCCCTTAATTTCTGCATCAAAACAGGATCGGCGCCATCATCAGTGATCACGCGGGAAATCTGTTCGATTGAGGCAAAGCTTGCCAGAGCTACTCGCCCAAGCTTTGTACTGTCGAGAACAACAATAACCTCAGGGCAATGGGCAATGATATGCTGCTTGACTTCGGCCTCCTCAAGGCTAGTATCGGTGAGTCCTTCCTCACAGGTCAGACCCCAGGCGCCGAGAAAAGCCTTGTGAATGTTAATTTTGGCGAGAACATCGGTTACGAGTGAGCCGGTAATTGAGCCAGTGACATCTCGAAGAATGCCACCGGTGAGAATGGTTGTGATTCCCGGCGTCCCTGTAACAGCCAGGGCCGTATACACGCCGGTGGTAACGATGGTCAAGTCGCCTAATTCGGGCCGGTGCTTGATCGCTTCGGCAATTGCTAACGCAGTCGTACTGGAATCCAAAAGGACTGATTCGACAGGAGTAATCAGACTCGCGGCAAGCTTACCGATACGAGATTTTTCTGCCGCTCTCAAACGTTTGCGCTGGACGAAACTAAATTCGCCATTTGCACGACTATTGATCGTGGCACCGCCGTGTGTGCGGAGCAGGCGCCCCTCTTCCGCTAAGTGATTCAGGTCATTACGGATGGTCACAGGGGAAACATGAAGCAATTCACTAAGCTCAGCAACACTTACTGTTTTTCGCTGGCGAAGAATTATCTCGATTTGATTATGGCGTTCACTTACTAACATCGTTGTTCAATCCTGGAAGAGCGCCATTTCTGAAAACCCTTCGTTGTTTCATGGCAATGGACTGTTCAGTAGTGAAGATGGGATAGGGAGCTCGGATTAGCATCCCGGGGCGGGAGATTTTTGACTGCAATGTCGGAATGCGTAAGCCGAGATAAAACAACGAGCTTCCTTTGGCCGTTGAACAGGGCCAATTATAGGTTTGTTTCGATTCGTTGTCAATTTACCTTCGAATGTTCAGCACCAACTTACGAAAATCTATCGTTTTTTGACAATCTCCCCCCGTAGTGACTGTCATACGAAAAACTACCCCCAAAACACCAGGCTGATAGCGATTAAATTTATTTTACCGAATGGCGGCACCAGGCTCGACCGGGCCATGCCGCCATTCTTCTCGTCATTCTTTTTTACTTTCCAGGCAGATGCCCGTCACCTGACTTGCGGGTGAGGCTGTAAGCGATAGGAGATATTGGCCTAAAGGCGTTCCACAGCCGCCTTGATGCGCTCCAGGGCGAGTCGGAGGTTGGCCTCGGAATTGGCGTAAGACAGGCGTAGGAAGCCCTCGCCATATTCACCAAAACTGCTCCCGGCCAGCGTCGCTACCCCCGCCCGTTCCAACAAATAGTCGGCTAACTCCGTGCTACTGAGGCCAAACTCAGCCACGTGGGGGAAAGCGTAGAAGGCGCCCTGGGGGGCAAGACAACGAAATCCTGGAATCTCATTGAGCCCCTCGACGACCACATCGCGGCGACGCCGGAAGGCTGCGACCATGGCCTCGACACTATCCTGCGGCCCCACAAGAGCCTCGATCCCTGCCCGCTGTGTAAAATCAGCCGTACATGAATTAGAATTGACCATGAGCTTGGTCATGTGTTGTGCCAGTTCCACCGGCATTACACCATAGCCGGCACGCCAACCGGTCATGGCGTAGGATTTGGAAAATCCATCGAGGATAATGGTACGTGCTGCCATGCCGGGAAGGCTGGCGATGCTACGAAACTCGTCTTCGTAAAGAATCCGGCTGTAAATCTCATCGGACAGAACGGGAATATCACGGCTGCGAGCGACTTCGGCTACAAGCTCGAGATCGGCGGCAGTCAGGACACCACCGGTAGGGTTTTGGGGTGAATTGAGGATAATGAGCCGGGTACGATCACTAAGGGAGTGAAGAAACTGCTCGGGATCAAAGCTGAACGAACGCTCCATAAGCAGGGGGAGGGGCACGGGTTTGGCACCAACGAAGTTAATCATCGACTCATAGATGGGAAAGCCGGGATTGGGGTAAATCACCTCGTCGCCTGCTTCGCAGAGGGCCAAAAGTGTGTAGAAAATAATCGGCTTGCCGCCCGGTACGACAACAACCTGCTCTGGCTGCACATCGATATGCCGCGTGCGTGATACTTCGGCAGCAATCACTTCTCGCAATTCGAGAAGGCCATTGGCCGCCGTATAGCGAGTATGCCCCTCTTCCAGGGCGCGAATGCCCGCGGCAACAATATTGGCGGGTGTGTCGAAATCTGGTTGGCCAATTTCGAGGTGGATAATGTCGTGGCCTTGCGCTTCCAGGGCTTTTGCTTTGGCCAGGGTCTCGAATGCGGTTTCGGTGCCCAAACGGGACATACGGGTGGCGAGTTTCATAACTTATTCTCTCGAATTCACGTTGTAATGGTTGGTAATGGGTAAACGACGGTCTTTGCCAAAAGCACGGCCGGTGATCTTGATCCCCGGGGCGGCCTGGCGACGTTTGTATTCGTTACGATCTACCATGCGGATGACACGCCGCACCAGATTCTCATCGAATCCGGCAGCGACGATCTCATGGAAGCCGTGGTCTTCTTCGATGTACAGCTGCAGAATGGTATCCAAAATATCGTAAGGAGGAAGGCTATCGCTATCTAGTTGGTCGGGGCGAAGTTCTGCGGAGGGAGGTTTGGTAATCGAGTTGGGAGGAATGACTTCGCTTTCACTCTGCTGATTACGCCAGCGCGCCAGCTCCCACACAAGAGTCTTGGGAACATCCTTAATTAGGGCAAAGCCCCCGGCCATATCCCCGTAAAGTGTGGCATAGCCCACGGCATTCTCGCTTTTGTTGCCGGTGCTCAACAACAGCCAGCCAAATTTGTTGGACAGTGCCATCAGGATGAGGCCCCGCAGGCGTGCCTGGATGTTCTCTTCGGCCACATTGAAGGATGTATGGGCAAAGGGGTGATCGGGTGGGCCGTTGAGCGTATCCAAAATGGCGGTGAAGGGGGCTTCGATAGGAATGCGCAAATAGCGGATACCCAAATTCTGAGCAAGCTGGGCAGCATCGTCCTGAGAATGCTGAGAAGAGTAGCGTGAGGGCATGCTGACTCCTACGACATGGTCTGCACCCAGGGCATCGACGGCGATCGTAGCAGAAACAGCACTGTCGATGCCGCCGCTTAAGCCCAAAAGTACTGTCTCGAAACCGTTCTTGCGTACATAATCGCGAGTTCCCAGCACCAATGCTCGCCACACTTCTTCCAGCCGCGCGGGAAATGCTTCCAGAGGGGGCCGTATAGATGGTCGGGTTGAATCGATTCGGAGTGGTTCTTGGGAAGGGATCATGGGAATGCTCTCGCCTGCTTCCCGCAAACGTCCTACCAGGGTTCGATTTTGCCGGGACCTGGGGTCGTGTAAGCGCCGGCGGAAAACAGCACCGGTATCCACGTCGACCACAAGCAATGCTTCCTCGAAGGCCGGGCCCCTTGCCAGAATCTGACCATCCGGCCCAACGACAAGGCTGCAGCCGTCGAAGACCAATTCATCCTGGCCCCCCACCAAATTGCAGTAAGCCACGATTGCCACATAATCGACGGCTCGAGTTACCATCATGCGCTCACGGTCGCGCGGTTTTCCGATGGAGTAGGGCGAAGCCGAGACGTTAACCAGGAGCTCGGCGCCATGGAGGGCCTGCCACTGCGGTGGTCCTCCCGCATACCAGATATCCTCACACACACTCACCCCCACGCGTTCATTGCCAAATTGAAAAACAGGGCTGGCCTGCCCCCGGCCAAAGTAGCGGTTTTCATCGAAAACACCGTAATTGGGCAAATAATGCTTGCGATAAGTACCAACAACCTTTCCGTTTTGCAGGACAGCAGCGGCATTATAGAGATCATAATCATCGGCTGCCGGGTAGCCCACAACTGCCACGAGATCGGTCGTAGCTCCACAAATTTCCTCCAGGGCGCGGGCATTGGCGGCGATAAAGTCGGTCTTGAGCAAGAGGTCTTCTGGGGGATAACCTGAGGTTGCCAGCTCAGGAAAGATGACAATATCTACCTTTTGGGCACGGGCATCATCCAGCGTATCGAGGATGCGCTGTGTATTCGCCCGGACATCGCCCACGATAAAATTGAGCTGTGCCAGGGCCAGTCTGATGGTTGACATGTGCTACTCCTGGTGTAGAAAACAAGAAGCAAGATTGCTGGCCCATTCTGAATCTTTTGTACCCAAATGTCAATTTACCGGTATGCAACGGGCGCGTTTCAAAATCAGGTCCTTATCGGTACCTTTCTAGTGAGGTCTTAGCCCCCTGAGCCAGAAAACTGTGCCGGTGCGGGAAGCAATAGGGAGGAGGAGGCAGCAGGGAGCAGGAAGTAAGGAGCAGGGATTGTTCGCTCGGAGGGGAGGAAGACGGGAGACGGAAGACGGAAGAGAGTATTGAGGGGGATCTTTGCAGGGGTGAGGAATTCCGTCACAGGCACTTTATAGGAGAAGGTGTGGCATCAGGAAAGACAGGGGGGCTGGTACAGCGCCGAGGGAGGAATTGCTCGACCTCGAGGGAAGGGAGGCAGAAGACGGAAGAGAGTATTGAAGGATGCGGAATTGTCAGCCACATTCTTGACAATAGCTCTGCAAAGACATAGATTGATGTTGGACAGAACATCAAAATTGCCTTGAGGAAAGGAGGCAGTATGCCCAATATCAATCAAGACACGCCCATATTCAATCTCAAAGCCGTTGTAAGAGAAACTGGCTTGAAGGCCGATACACTGCGCGCATGGGAACGCCGTTATGGTCTACCCACGCCTAGCCGCTCGCAGGGCCGGCAACGCCTCTACTGTCAACGGGATATTCAGGTTCTAAAGTGGCTCATAGCACGACAGCAGGAAGGGATGACTATCAGTCGCGCCGTGAAACTATGGCGGCAACTCGAAAGTGATGGGAAGGACCCTTTCGCCATCATGCCTCTGGCCCCAACCCCTCCTCAAGCTTCGACGCTTCCTGCCGGCAACACCCTGGAACAACTTCGGCACGATTGGATTCAGGCCTGCCAACGTTTTGACGAAACCCAGGCCGAGCAAAGTCTGGCCCAGGCTTTTGCCCTTTTTCCGGCCGAAATCGTGTTTCAGCAGGTCATAGCCCAGGGACTGGTAGAAATCGGTGAGCGTTGGCACAATAACCATCTCACCCCTCATCAGGAACACTTTGCCACAGCCCTTGCTCGCCGGCGCATAGAAATGCTCCTTGCGGCCTGCCCCCCACCCTCACGATCCGAACACCTACTCATCGGTTGTGCCCCCAAAGAAGAACACGCTATCCCCGCCCTTTTACTCAGCTACTATCTCAAACGCCAGGGCTTGCATATCACATATCTGGGCGCTAATGTCCCACAGCACCAGTTCGAAACCACCCTCGAACAAATCCAGCCCCGCCTGCTCATTCTCACCAGCCAGCGACTGACAACCGCCGCCCATCTCATCGACATCGCCAGACAAATCCAGACTACGGAAACAATGCTGGCCTACGGAGGGCGCCTTTTTAGCCAGCACCCGGCACTGCGCCAACGTATTAGCGGCTATTATCTGGGCGACAATCTGCTCCAGGTGCCGGCCCAGGTTGAGCGGATACTGGCCCAACCAGGAGCGCCCCAACCAGCCCCGGAACTTTCCCCTACCGAACAACAAGCTCTGATTGATTTTCAGATTTATTGGCCGCAAATTCTTGGCGTGCTTAGAGCATCCCCAGACCCCTTACTTCGAACAATGAACGAGGCTGATTTCGAGTTGATCAGCACGCATTTAACCGAAAACATTACGGCTGCTTTGCGTTTTGGCGATATCACTCTTGCTGAAATCGAGCTTCCCTGGTTACAGCATTTTTTACAACAGCGGCGCTATGATGAATCATTTTTGCCTGCTTACTTGCAGCAAATCCAGAAAATTGCCGCGGGACTATTGCCTCCCTCTGCACAAGTCCTCAACACCTGGCTGCAAAACATCACCCGTACCGGCATTTTCACTCCCACCAGCTAGATAGTGCTCCCCTGGGCCGGTCATTACGGTGATCGATGCGCCTAAATACCATAAAAACAATGCCCGCCCGAACATCAATCGGGCGGGCGTAATTTTTTGAGGATTTAGAGATGAGGACCGGCGGCAGCAACCTCGGCAGACACTTTTGCTTCGAATTGTTTGAAATTCTCCACGAACATTGCCGCCAATTTTCGGGCCTGAGCGTCGTAGGCGGCGCCATCGCTCCAGGTGTTGCGTGGGTGCAGGACGAAATCAGGCACACCCGGCACGTGTTTGGGCACATGGACGCCGAACACGGGATCAGGTTCGGTTTCTACATCGTCGAGAAGACCATCCAGGGCGGCAGTGACCATGGCCCGCGTGTGGGCAATCTTCATGCGCTCGCCAACGCCATAGGGGCCACCAGACCAACCAGTGTTGACCAGCCAGACATTGGCACCATGTTTCTCGATCTTTTCGCCCAACATTTCGGCGTAGACAAAGGGATGGCGGGGAAGGAAGGGCGCACCGAAACAGGCGCTGAAGGTTGCCTGGGGCTCGGTCACACCGCGTTCGGTACCGGCCACCTTGGCTGTGTAACCACTGATGAAGTGATACATCGCCTGGTCGGGCGTCAGTTTAGAGATGGGAGGCAAGACACCAAAGGCGTCGGCTGTGAGGAAAATGACATTCTTGGGATGGCCGGCAAGACCGTCACGGGTGGCGTTGGGAATGTGACTGATGGGGTAAGCGGCACGAGTGTTCTCGGTGAGAGAATCGTCATCGAGATCGATGCGGCGGGTATGGGCATTGTAGGCCACATTCTCGAGAATTGTACCAAAGCGGCGGGTCGTGGCATAAATCTCGGGTTCAGCCTCGGCAGAAAGGCGAATGACCTTGGCATAGCAGCCACCTTCAAAGTTGAAGACACCGTCGTCGCTCCAACCATGCTCGTCATCACCGATGAGGGTACGGCTGGAATCAGCACTGAGGGTGGTTTTACCTGTGCCGGATAGGCCGAAAAAGATGGCAACATCGCCATTGGAACCCACATTGGCCGAACAGTGCATGGGTAAGACGCCACGTTTTGGCATCAAGAAATTCATCACTGAAAAAATCGACTTTTTGATTTCCCCGGCGTAGGCTGTGCCTCCGATAAGAATCAAGCGCTCGGCAAAATTAAGAATAATAAATGCCTGAGAATTCGTACCATCAACCGAAGGATCAGCGGTGAAACTGGGTGCCTGAATGACGGTAAAGTCGGGGATATGGCCCATCAGTTTGTCACGGTCGAGCTCACGAATGAACATATTCCGTACAAACATGTTGTGCCAGGCAGTTTCGGTAACGACCCGTATGGGTAGGCGATACTCAGGATCAGCACCGGCATAACAGTCTTGCACAAAGACTTGTCGCCCCTCCAAATAAGTGAGCATGCGTTCCTTGAGATGGGCAAAGGCGCTGACCTCAAAAGGCCGATTGATGTTGCCCCACCAGATTTGATCTTCGGTGGTGGACTCACGCACAATGAAACGATCATTGGGCGAACGCCCTGTATGCTGCCCGGTGCGAACAGCAAGTGGCCCTAAATGAACCGTGACCCCTTCGCGGTTACGGACAGCAGTATCGTAGAGGGCAGGTGTAGGCAGATTCCACCAGGCAGCCCACAGATTGTGCAGGCCATGATTTTCCAGCCCGTAATGGCTGGCAGCAGCACCAAATTGATGAACGTCTTTCATGTTAGGAACTCCTTATGCTGAAAAGCAGGTCTTCTCGTCAGTTCGAGAAGGTGGGAAATGTCTCCGAAACGGAAACAATTGAATGTTGGGGGATTAGAGTATTTCGATTTGATAGTGAGCGATGTCGCAGTCCAAGCGTGATTCTGCCAGAGAGGTGATGGCCTTTTCCAGCAGACCGTGGGCGTAGCGAACATCGTTGGATACGGTAACTAGAGCGATGATGGCGATCGCGCGCTGGTCGAGAGCGTCGACTTCCGCCACGGCCAGATTGTACTCATGGCGTAAGCGGGCCAACACCGATTTGATGATGCGGCGCTTGTCTTTGAGGGTGCCGTTACCGGGCAGATCGAGTTCTATGAGTGCTGAGCCGATAACCATAGTCGTTATGAAACCCGCTGTAACCAGTCGGGGTGAGCATATTTTTCTTGAACAAGAGTATGAGCCAACTGCTGTTCAGCAGGGCTGAGTTCTTGTTGTTCGAAATCGAGAGCAAGAACAGTGCTAAGGCCATCGATAAGAGCAGTGGCAGCCTCCCAAAAGGTGACAACACGGCCAAGGACGGCGCCGAGGGTTGTCGCCCGTGCCGCCAGTATCTCGCGCAAGGCTGTTCGCTCTGTTTCACTATCGATGGCAAGGACATCGACCAGGCGAGTGATGTCTCCTTGCAGAGGTAAAGTGCCATGTTGCAACACATATCCGGCCCGCCGGTTTTGGGCAGAGCCAACCAATTTTTGCCGGCCTACCGAGATTTCATAGGCGCTGGGCACTTCGAAACAGACAGGCGAGACATCAGGTCCAACTCGTTGATCACCAGGAGCTTTGCTTACGGCCACGCCCATGCGCCGTAAGCCGAGAACGATGCCCTGGCTGATGAGGTTGTAGGTGTCAAGTACAGGACCATGCAGCCTTGGCTCATTAGCCGGCCCCATGATGCTGTAGGTCAGTTCGTCTATGTGGAGGATGGCGCGGCCACCGGTGGGACGGCGCACCAAATCGTAGCCTTGCGCCTGCAGACGGTCGCTGTCGATTTCAGCCGCCGATTGATGGCGACCAAGAGAAACGGTGCCGGGTTGCCATTGATAGAAACGGAGGGTGGGGGGACTCTCACCCTGGGCGGCAAGGGTGGCAATGGCTTCATCCACTGCCATATTCCAGGCGCCCGATGCAGGCTCGGTGATGAGAAGTCGCCAGGTGGTGGGAGAAAAGGATGGCACAGGAGGGATGTTGGAGGTGTTCATTGAGTTAGCAATATTTTTTGATAAGGCAAATGCGTAGTTCGAAAATTCTCTGATCTGGTTCGTTCACCCGACATAAACACCCAAAAGTCAGCAAAGATGCGCGCGCTTGCCGAGATCAACCTTGTTCTTAGAGCGCGTCGGAGTAGCACGCGCTTGGGAACGTTGCTGATCTGGCAGTCAAGAAAGGCGAGAAAGCCTTTGCTACGAGTATGGAGTAAACCGGAGTTTATGCGGATGGAATAAGCGGCCCCCTGCAGCGTTGCAGTGTAATCCGCAGAAAAAAGAGAGCTTGTGAACAAAGGGAGTGCCCTGTAAATAAGGATCGAGGTCATTATAACGGTTGCGAGGCACGAGGTCAATCAAGCCGTTTACTGCTCAGGTTTTGGCCCTCGGAGCAGAAAGGAGTAGGGAGCAGGAAGTAAGGAGCAAGGAGTAGGAAGCAGGAAGCAAGGAGTAAGGAGGGCAAGCGTCACGAAGCAGG
>JAADFV010000005.1:0-10912 GCA_013152695.1 Chloroflexota bacterium
CGGCGAAAGTGTTTCGCCCTGGCAGACAAACCAGTTCTGGCGGAGAAGCGCTTGGGCGATGATAATGCCTGCCGCCAGGGATAAAGCCGCATAGATGGGTAGATAAGGTGAAATCCAGCGCTCAGTACCTTTCATAGAATCGAAAGAGGGCTTTGGGTAAGGAGGGGACTGTGAGCAAGCGAACGAAATCTTGACTTTCCGCCATAATTCCTTAGAATAAGGATGGCCGTGCCACCACAGGCGCGGTCGATTGTTGCAAGGAGTATGATTTTATGATTGGCGTCGAACAACTTCGCAAAGGCGTTGTCTTTCTATTGGATGGCGAGCTTTACCGGGTGCTAGATTATGAGCACCGCAAGATGGCGCGCGGCAGCGCCACGATTCGTGTGAAGATACGTAATTTACGTTCTGGATCCATTATCGAAAAAACATTTCCTAATGGCAACCGTGTCCAAGATATTCGGCTGGATCATGCCATTGTCCAGTTTCTTTATCATGATGACCAGTTTTACTATTTCATGGATACGGAAACCTACGAGCAAACAATGCTTAAAGCCGAGCAATTGGGTGATGGCGTAAACTATCTCGTGGATGGACTTGAAATCAAGCTGGAAACGTATGAAGGGGAACCGATTAGCATTGAATTACCCACCACCGTGGATATGGAAGTCGTCGAGGCAGAACCGGGTTTTGCCGGCGACACCGCCAATGCTCCCTCCAAGTGGTGCACGACGGAGACCGGTCTACGCGTTCAGGTACCACTTTTTGTGCAAGCAGGTGACCGTATTCGTGTGAATACCACGACCGGTGCCTACGTCACACGTGTCTAAACTCTAGGCCAGAAAACGATACGATATCTCGGCACCCTCCTCCGTGTGAGCGGCAGGAGGGTGTTTTGGGGTGTGGGCGAGCGTCTTCGTTTGGGTTCAAGGGGCCCATATTCGGCGCAAACGGTGTTTCAGAGATAGGGAGTGCGGAGTCCAATCAGCCATTTGTTCCTGGGCGAGTTCATAGCCGCGAGCAATGAGTTTTTCTGTGTCGCTGAAATCCCACAAGAACACTACCCGTTCTGGAATCAATTGTAAGTGCTGCACAGGTACCCCGTATGCTGCCGCCAAGGCCAGTTCAAGTGCATTCTGGCGATATTCTACACTGGCCAGCAGTTTCAAAAGAAAGGGCCCCACACCTTCTGCTTCGCTGACAGCCTGCCTGCCATCGAATAAATCCATGGCAATAATATCTGTGGCACCCATCTGCAAAGCGGGCTCCACCGGCAGATTACTCAACGCTCCCCCATCCATCAACAACCGTCCATTAATCTCGAGTGGCCGTATCCAGGGAGGCACTGCTGTGGATGCCAGCAGCCCTTCCAGGACTGATTGTTGTGGGTCTTTGCCGTAGAGAACTGGCTGAAATGTATTGAGATCAGTGGCCACGACGATGAGCTGTGGGCTTTGAATATCGCCATAATGCAAATCTGGAGATAGGCCGTGATCGATGTAAAAGGTGCGCATATCATCCACATAGGGCGATACACCGGCGCGGCGGAAAAGCATACGTGCAGTGAGGCGGATGTAGTTGGAGGGGAGTAAGTTGGCGGCAGCAGCGTCATACCAGGCCTCTTCCAAGGCCTTCAATCCATCGAAGGTATAACCATGAATGCTCAGAAATGTGGCATTGACAGCCCCAATTGAGGTGCCCACCATCATATCGGGTTCGATACCTGCTTCCATGAGCGCGCGTAGGGCACCAACCTGCAACGCCCCTCGGGCGCCTCCTCCCCCCAGAACAAAGGTTAATTTGGATTTAGCCATAAGTGCTTTCATGTGAGCAGTGCCTTAAGTTGGTCTAGTTTTGCTGCCATTGCCTGGCGGCCGCGCCCCACCACAGGTGAGTACTGAAAGCGGAGAAGTCCAAAGTCGGTACAGTCTGGCTCGACTAAAACATCGGCATCACCAAGATTACTGCCGGCCTGCACCATCGTGTGTCCGATCGCGGTCAGGGCCATGGTCAAAGGGGAGGAAGGGAGGTGAGTGGCTGGGCCAAACAGATTTACAGCCAAGACGACATCAATACCGGCAATGCTGCGCATTGCTGTAATGGGAACGTTGTCTGACATTCCTCCGTCAACATACGCCACGCCATCGATTTCTATCGGTTGAATCAGGCCCGGCACAGAACAACTGGCACGGATGCGAGGGGCGAGACGCCCCTGCTTGAAGGTAACCGTCTCACCAGTGAGCGCGACAGTGGCTGTACAGGCAAATGGTAAGGGTAAATCGCTGATATCGATGTCTCCACCGACCATGGCGATCACAAATTTCTCCAGGGGGGTAAATGATACAAGACCTTGCCGGGGCCACGATGGACGCATAAGATGTCGCCAGCGTACCCGGCGGGCGAGATGGTTAAGATCGGCCATCGGCATGCGGTTGGCTACAGCTGCGCCGATCATGGCTCCTACACTGGCGCCGGTGACAGCGTGTACAACAATACCAGCTTCGGCCAACACTTGCAAAACGCCGATATGGGCCAGTCCTCGTGCTCCTCCGCCACCTAACACGAGCCCCAAATGTTTTCGTTGGAGAAAAGCCATATTTACACGCTCCTTTACGGTTGTGCTGTCTTCTCCCACAGTTCTGGTATGAACTCGTCTAGTCCTAAGGCATGTAGTCGCTCTGGTGTGGGTTTGCCCGTGGCTGCATCCCATCCCCGAACTTGATAGTAGTAGTGTAACATCGTGGTGATGTCGGGGGCATAACCGGCAGTCGGACCATCCTCGTAAGCCTTGAGCAAGGGTTTTGGTAAGGTATCATTGGCTTTCGTGAGGCCAAAACGATGATTGAGGACACGTTTGAATTGATAGAGACGTTCTCCAACCTTAATCAAGTCCTCTGCTGACCAAGTCCAGCCTGTGATGGTTTCCCACAAGGTCAGAAAATCGGGAATGGGTATTTCTTCGAAGTGGCAGATAATGGCGCTGTTGGTAAAGGCACGAAAATCCATGACTCGGGCAGCCATCACCATTTTCTCAAGGGACTCCTCTTGCGGATCGCCATAACTGATCCCGAGCTCAGGAGCTTCCCGACCTTGTTCCCAATGGTAGATGTCTCCGGCCATATGACAGGCCCCACGCGTAGCTGTAGCATAGACTATGCCCTGAGCCGAATGGGCATGGACATCGTGGAAAGGTACTTCCAACTTGTTGACATGCACCGCTCGTTCGGCCACGCCTAAGGCCTCGCCTACTCGCGCTGCTCCCTCTGCCAGGAGATTTCCGAAGCCTTGACGGTAGGCAATCTGTTCGATAAGCTGTATTGCCGGTTGGATATCACCCCAACGTAGCTCCAGGCCGCCAGTCATCTCCTTATCGATCACGCCTGCCTCGAAAAGTGAATAGGCAAAGGCTATGGTAGAGCCACAGGAGATCGTATCCAGGCCGTAACGGTTACAGAGATGACCGGCCAATATGACACCTTCTAAGTCGTCGGTGCCGAGAAGGGGGCCAAAAGCTACGGATGTCTCGTATTCAGGGCCATCCACCGCTCTTTCTACCAGCTCCGGCAGCAAGACTTCGCGGCCGCAAGCAATGGGACAGCGAAAACAAGGGACATGTCGTTTGAGGTAATGATCACTGAGCTGTCCTGCATTGATCTTGTCTTCTATCCCGTCAAGTACATTTGTGCTGTAATAACGGGCCGGAACATCGCCCACCACCAGGCCAAAATCGATAGAAATAATGGTTCCTCCCAGGCGCAACATCTGGGACGTGATATTTTCTACGACACCATTGGTGATATGGCGATTCACGACTTTGTTACGCTCGGGATCGGCGATCGCTACCTTGGCACGACCGCGTACGGCAATTGCCTTCAGGTTTTTACTGCCCATCACAGCGCCCAGGCCTGTACGGGCGGCAGCTCTGCCATGATCGTTCATTACGCCGGCAAACAAAACCTGATGCTCACCAGCAGGGCCAATGCAGGCTATACGAATCTGCTTATCGGCAAGACGGGTACGAATGGCGGTTTGCACCTCGTACATATCCATACCCCAAAGTTCCTGGGCATCATGGAGACGTGGAGGCAAGCCTTCGCGCACCTCTAACCATACAGGTGTTGACGCTTTACCCGTGACAATAATGCCATCATAGCCCGACCGTCTTAATTCAGGCCCCCAAAATCCTCCCGAATTGCCTTCACCGGTGAGGCCGGTCAGAGGGGAACGTGCAACTACAGAAAAACGACCGGCCGCCGGGGTAGTTGTACCCACCAGGGGGCCGGTCATAAAGATGAGCGGGTTTTCGGGAGCCAAAGGATCGGTGCTGGCGTCGGCATAGTCGGCTAAATAACGGGCACCGAGGCCACTACCGCCGATAAACATCCGGGCGTACGTGGCATTAAGAGGCTCGTCCCATAGGTCTCCAGTACTTAAATCTACACGCAGGATTTTACCCATGTAACCGGGCAGGGTGACGGCGGGGGCAGGGGTGTAAGTTTGGCTGATGGACATGGGTCTTGATCAAAAGTCGATGGTACGGCCATCGTAGGCGTATTGGAAAAGACGGGTGAGGTCTTCGCGTTCAGGGATACGCACACCACTGATGAAGGTGCCATCGCCTTCGGCGAATTCACAGAGCTGTTCGAGCATTGAGTCGTACTTTGCTTGCTCGACACCTGCCTCGGCAACCGTTTGCGGTTGTCCTACTTGCTGTTGCAAGGCGCGGATGGCAGCAATCACGGCCTGAGCACTGGCGATTTCGTCACGATCGTCCACATCCAGGTGTAGAGTATGGGCGATATCGCCAAAACGAGTCATTTCCGGCACTTTAGCCATGTATTCCAGGGTGTAGGGTAAGAAAAGGCTGACACTACGCCCGTGAGGCAGTTTGAAAAATCCACCAAAAGCATGCCCCATGGCATGGGCCAACGAAGCCCAGGAGTTGATAAATCCTAAGCCGCCAAGCGTTGCAGCATTGGCCATGTGTTCACGTGCTTCTAAATCATCAGGGTCTTCGTAGGCCCGAGGTAGGTAAGTGAAGACAAGCTGGATGGCTTTGAGGCAGATGCCATCGGTGAAGTCGTTGTTAAAAGTGGAGAGATAGCCTTCGACTGCGTGGGTGAGGGCATCCAAGCCTGTATCTGCCGTCACTTGCGGCGGTAGTTTGGCGGTCATGGCAGGATCGATGATCGCTTTGGTGGGCATGGTTTCGCGTGAGCCTAGAGCCAATTTGCGGCCGTCACTTTTGTCGGTAAGCACTGTTGCCCACGTCACTTCTGAGCCTGTGCCGGCTGTCGTAGGAATGGCGATAAGCTTGGCCAGCTTACCGATGCCCAAGTCGACCATGGGACTGATTTCATCTGGCTGCAAGTCGGGGCGCTCGTAGAGCACCCACATTGCCTTGGCCGCATCCATTGCCGACCCTCCCCCCAGGCCAATAATCCAGTCAGGGCGAAACGCACGCAGGGATTCGGCGCCTTTTTGTACGGTCTGCATGGAGGGTTCCGGCTCCACTTCGGCAAAATAGGCGACCTCGAAACCAGCTTCCTGTAAACGTTTGGAGATATCTTGCGTATAGCCAAGGCGATGGAGAACCGGGTCTGTGACGATGAAGGCGCGTTCGCCATCCAGTTCTTCTAGATGGCTGAGCGCGTCTTCGCCATAGATTATTTCAGGACAGTCGAAGTACCACATTGTTTAGGCCTCGTCCGGGTAGCATGTGTCAACATTAGCAGCAGCATTGACCAGGTCGAGGGTGGCTTTGACCGAGCGCATAATTTTTCCCAGGTTCCCCTTGAGTTTGAGCTTACGGCTGACCAGGGCTCTGATCGGATCTAATTTATGATCGAATATTTGCCGGTATACATCCAATGTCCCTTCGATAACAAATTCAGGGTTCTTGTCATCCTCGCCTTCTACAACATAAGCTTCACGGCATTGTCCATGCCACAAATCCAGGTAGAATTTAACTGGCTCTTTGATCGCTCCTTTGGGCGAGATAATGAAGTAGAAATCACCTTCCCACTTAGCTGCTGAAACTTTGTAGGCTTCGCTGTTGTTGATTGCTTCGCGAAAAGCATCGACCCATTCGGGAGAGGGGAATAAGTAAGCCATGATTCGTAACCTCCGAGAGATATGTAGCGTTTTGAAGAGCTATGACGCGGCGCGTCGTTGAATTATAGCACGATTTTTGCAAAAGAGGCAATGCCGTTTCTAATTAATTTCTCGTGATGAAAGTTGCTTGTGGTCTACAATTGTGATATTATTATTTTGTGTTATTTCACAAACGGTGCACAAGATATTGACAGCGTTTGTCAGTCTTATTTTTGTTTACTCATTATAGGAGTCTGCCATGCGCGATAAATCAGTTCCTGATATTGTCGTAGGACGTTTACCCGTTTACCTCAGGGTGCTCAACTATCTCATCGGCGAAGGTCGATATATCACTTCCTCCCAAGAACTAGGTGACCGCCTGGGGATAAGCTCTGCTCAGATACGAAAAGACCTCTCTCATTTTGGGGAGTTTGGAAAGCAGGGAACAGGGTACGATGTTGCTTTCTTACGCGATCAACTCAAGAAGATTCTTCATGTCGATCGGAGATGGGCGGTTGTATTGATCGGTGCTGGCGATTTAGGCCATGCCTTAGCCCACTACAACCGTTTTGTCGAAGGGGGCTTTGATATTGTAGGAGTTTTCGACAGTGATCCCGAAAAAATCGGTCAGCCCTTTGGTAAGTTTATCATCCATGGAATGTCAGAGTTGGGGGATGTGGTTCGCAAATATGATGTCAAGATGGGCATTATTGCGGTACCTCCTACAGCGGCCAGTGCCGTCGCTAAATCACTGATTGAGTTGGGCGTGGTTTCAATCCTCAATTATGCTCCTGTGACGCTCATGGTTCCAGCTGGGGTGAGGGTGCAGTATATCGATCCTGTCGCCCATTTACAGCACATGGCATATTACCACAGCGAGGAGAGTTAGGTTATTATTGCGTGCTATCTGCTTTGACAGATGGCGCTGAGAACAGTATAATGCACGCCGTTCCTATTTACTCAGGCCCATTCGTCTAGTGGACTAGGATGCAGCCCTCTCAAGGCTGAGACACGGGTTCGAACCCCGTATGGGCCATAATTCCCAGGCTTAACAGTCTGGGAATTTTTATGCATAAAAAAAGCCGCCCTTGTTATAGGGCGGCTGATTTAGTTATTTGTAAATTTAGGCTGCGTGTGAATTAAGGCGGGGACGAAACTTGTAACCATATTGGATGAGCCCTTCTTCGCCTTCCACGCTCAGCTTACGTGTGACCATCTCCACAGGCATACCGATGTTGACTTCCTGCGGGTCTACATCCGTTAGTTGCGCTGTGAGCATGGGGCCTTCTTCCAGCTTGACCAGGGCCAGACTGTAAGGCGACTGGGTCTGGAATTCGGCGGGGGCTTCGTAGACTGTGGTAAAGCTATATACTTCCCCTCTACCGCTCAATTGGAAGGGATCATAAGCCGGTTTCGAACATTCGGGACATACGTCTCGTGGGGGAAATACTTTCGAGCCACAGTGCTGACAAATTTCGCCTTGTAAGCTATATCGTTGTTGTTTTACTCGCCAGTTGCGGGCAATATGCATAGTAGGGGACTCCTTCATTCAATAGAAACTAGTGTCGAGGAAAAGTATAAGGCGAAGCAGCTCTCAAAAACCGTCAGACTGCTAAAATGAGCTTGCGCGCCAGTATTTGATAGTAAAAATTAAAGTTATTTTTTATTTTTGTCTAATTTTTGTACAAATAAGAAGGTTGAAATTAACATGAAGTTACTGGTGGGGGCTGATAATCGTTATGGAAATAAGCACAATGGCAGCTCTTGTGCGGGTGAGGTACGCAGTAAGGAGTGATTGTAGAAACGGAAGAGAAAAAGAAGGGGGGGACTACAGACAGCCTCCGGCAAATGATCTCATAATGATAACGCCTTTACCTCAGTAAATTCAAAAATAGCCAACAATCTTCCTAAGGCTTCTCTTCCGTCATGTCATTCTGAACGAAGTGAAGAATCTCGCCTTTCATGGAGTACGAGACCCTTCACTGGCAAATCACCTTCATGTTTGTTGCCAGGTCGACCCGTTCAGGATGACATCGCCGCCATGTCGTTCTGAACGAAGTGAAGAACCCCCTCTCACATGAACGGCTAGACCTTTCGCTTCACTCAGGGTGACATATGCCCCACATGCAGCGCTAGACCCCTCGTTGCCCTTATCTCTCCACTTATTTATCCATGAATCCTAACACCCTCTTTATCACCAATGATCTTCAAATTCCTTTGGCTGAAATTCAGTTTCGTTTTGCACGCAGCAGTGGCCCCGGCGGCCAGCATGTCAATCGTAGCGAGACTCAGGTCGAGCTCCTCTGGGATGTCAGGAATTCCCCCTCTCTGACGCCTGAACAGCGCCAAGTCATTATGGCGGCATTGGCCAACCGCATTGACCGGAGAGGTATCCTTCATCTGGTTTCCGGACAGACACGGAGCCAGGAGCGCAACCGTCAGGAAGTGCTGAATCGTTTTGTCCACATCCTACAGGAGGCTCTGCGTCCCCAGCGTCCGCGACGCCCTACACGACCTACAGCTTCAGCTAAAGAGAAGCGCCTGCAGCGGAAAAAACTGCGCGGTCAGATCAAGCGGTGGCGCCGGGTTGATGAGGGGGATTAGTCCCTGATTTGGGTTTAGCCTGGCTGGGCTTCTGCCATGAGGGGTGCCTCGTTTTCATCTGGCCAATAATACCCGAGAACAAACAGGGCCAGAATGTATCCTAAGTAGTTTTCGTTGAGGAAGCGAGAAAAGAAAGAGAATACCAATAATAAGAGAGCTGTGTGGCTGTAAATCAGGGCAACTGTGTTGTGACGTAGCTGTCTGAAAAGGAGGTAGGCGAGAAGTGGTAAGCTGAACAGAAGCTCTGGTATCCAAAAAGGCCAATAGGCAAAGCGATCGACGAGAGTTCCCGTGGCCAACACCCAATTGGCAAAGCCCCATCCCCAAACCTGATAATGAACTGTAGCAGTACCGGCAGCCCACCGCCAGACATCGTCGAGTAGAGCGTTGAAATCCCAAAGTGCATAGGGCGCGACGAAAATGAGAAAAACCAGGAGAGCGGGGGCTGTTTTGCGAAACATTTCCGGCGCCTGTTTCCGTATTTCTGCCCAAGAAAGGGCATGATTACCCCATAATGCCACTATCCAGAAGGGCGCCATGAACCAGGCTGTTGGCTTGGATGCCCAGGCAATTCCCATGAAAACAGCACTAAGGAGTACTCGTTTCTGTGTCAACATCCATAGGCTGAGCATAAGCCACACTAAAACGAAGCTGTCGTTCTGTCCAAACACCACATCTAGCCCCATAATGGGATTCAAGGCCAAGAGCATGGTCAATTCTAATGCCTGCCGGGGACGATGACGCAATTGCCGGGGGATGAGGATCAGGACAAGCAAGAAAAGCAGCAAGTAGGTAAAACGTTGGTCGTACCATCCCCACAAGGCCGTGGAAAGGAGTTTGACCGGTGCAGAAAGAACAAAGGTAGCGGGGAGGTAGGGGTAATGTTCGAGAGCAGTACGAAATTTGGGAAAACCCCATTCGGCCATGGGGGTGTTGGCATAGGATTCGGTATAGGGATTACGCCCGCTGAGAAAGTAATCAATAGTCACCTCGGTTTGAATCACCCCCCCATCATGACTGTACGAATGAGGCAAATTGTCATGCCGTAACAAGGTCATTTTGATCGTGGGTAGAAAGACCAAAGCAAGCAAGATGATCCACAACAGGCCCCATTTCAGCGCTATGAGCTTGCGTTCAGACAGTCTATTGCCAAGACTATCGGCCAAAGCATAGAGAATAAAGCAGAAAATACTCAGGGCTGCCAACACCAAGAAAACGGGATCCCCGAACCAAGGGCCAAAAGCATCGGCAGCACCCTGGGGTAAGAGACCTCCCATCCAGGGATGATTCACCACATTCTGAAAATGCTCAAACAGACTATTTTCGGCAAAACTGTTGATGCGCAAACGCGCCGTCAACAGTAAAAAAAGGAGAATGACATCAAAAGAGGGTCGCATAAGGGAAGCCTTTTGGAATCAGGACAAAAAGCAGCAGAGGTTGAGGAGTCGTTTCTTTAGGCAACCGAACTCCCTTCCCCTGGTAGGGAATGCTGCTATCATACCATTATCTCTTTCCCTCTTCCCAGTTGCGTCGCGAAGAGGCAATGGCTTTTAAGGCCGTTGCCAAGGATGTTTCATCTCCATCTTGCAGCCATTGCTGCCATTGTGCCAGGGTATTCTGAAAGTCCTCGAGGGCAGCGATGATGGCGGGGCGGTTGGTAAAGAGAATGTCGAGAAGCATTCTCACATCCGAACCGGCGACGCGGCTGCTATCGCGAAAACCACTGGCTGCAACATCCCAAACCGTCGGATCGATATGGGCCACATTCCGCGTGTGTTCGACCAGGGCGCAGGCAGTGAGATACGGTAGATGGCTGATGGCAGCAACCAGACGATCATGCCGGCTGGGTTCGAGAATGAGGGGACGGGCGCCGATAGTTTCGATCAGCGTCAGAGCTAGAGCCTGGGTCGAGTCGGTCGTACGGGGGAGCGGGCAGAGGACAAAGGTGCAGCCACGGTAAAGGCCTGCCTCGGCCGCAGCCAAGCCTGCTTGCTCTTTGCCACACATGGGATGGCCGCCAATGGCTTGTACATGCTCGGGTAAGGAATCCAGGGCTTCACAAATGACTTGCTTGGTACTGCCCATGTCGATAAGAATGGCTCCTGGTTGCATGACCCCGCCCAGGAGAGGAATCTGGCGCAGAATCGTACGTACGGGCGTTGCCAGGATAACCAGGTCTGCCTCTCGAGCTGCCGCCTCGGCATCGAGGGTGACA
>JAADFV010000005.1:11013-11362 GCA_013152695.1 Chloroflexota bacterium
CCCAAACCGACGATAACGACATGCAATTCAGTTAGGTCGATGCTTTTGTTCTGCGAATCAATCATTTCGATCAAAGGGTACGGCCAAGGAGGGGGGCGAGAGCACGAAGCTCTGCCATGAGCTCAGAAAAACGCTGGGGCTTGAGCGACTGCGCCCCATCGGACCAGGCTTCGGAGGGATGAGGGTGAACTTCGATCATGAGACCATCAGCACCGGCGGCGATACTGGCTTTGGCGATGGGGGGCACCAGTTCCCACTTGCCAGTACCGTGGCTGGGGTCAGCAATGATGGGGAGGTGTGTAAGCTGTTTGAGGGCGGGGATGGCGTTGATGTCGAAGGTATTGCGGGT
>JAADFV010000006.1 GCA_013152695.1 Chloroflexota bacterium
GTAGCGCTCAAAGTAGGGGCGTAGAGCCACATAGGGGTCGTGGGGTGCTTCGCTGCTGAGCACCAACAGCCAGGGCTGGGCAGGATTTTGGGCTGCCTCGCGCACAAAGGCAATGCCATCGGAGTAGAGACGGTATTCGGGCGTAGATTCCACGGGATCGTCGACGACGCCGTACAGCAAGAAATCACGATAACCTTTCTGCGACACGTCCCGACGTAAATACATGGGCCCCGACCGTTCTACCAGCCCCGCCAACTGATGATATTGCGCGACTTCATATTCATCAAAGCCAAAGTTTTCCAGACGGTTACTGCGCTCGACATGCCATTTACCGAAATAGGCCGTTCGATAACCGGCCCGCTGCAAAACCTGGGGCCAGAAGAGCAGGTCGGGTTCAAGACGGGCGCGATAGGAAGGTACAGCATGGGTCACGTCTACCATGCCGTGGCTGTGCGGTAACAAGCCGGTAAAAAGGCTGGCGCGGGAGGGGGAGCAAATAGGATTTGGGGCATAGCAACGCTGAAAGCGTGTCCCCGTCTCCGCTAATCGCTGCAAATTTGGCGTCTGGCAGGGTGACTGCGGCGCCACGGTATCGGCCTGTTGTTGGTCGGTGATTAAAAGGAGGAGGTTGGGAGGGCGCCCAGGACTGCGCTTCACGATTTTTCTTCTGCCGCAACCAGTCTGGCTAAGATATGGATACAGTTGATCAAGGCTCGGGGAAGATGGAAGGGATCTTTGACGGGCAAGGCTACGGTCTCTGTGAAGGGGCGGCCCTGGCGGTCGAGCTTTTGCCTCCATTCGCCATATTTGGGTACCGGATAGTGGCTGAAGGCATAGCTGTGCACGCGTTCGAACCAATCCAGGGCCCAACGCTCACCCGAAAGTTCGTAAGCCAGG
Source organism: Chloroflexota bacterium (assembly GCA_013152695.1). The sequence continues at coordinate 898 of JAADFV010000006.1, forward strand.
AGCAGGGCATAAAGGGCCTCGGTATGAGGCCACCACAGCTTGCTATCGGCAAAGGGCCACCAGGGTTTATGACCGGCAGCATCTCGCGCCAGAAAAATCCCACCATATTCCTCATCCCAACCAAACTCGATATGCCAGCGGATGGCTTCGATGGCCTGGCGGATACGCGTTTCTTCTTGCCAATGCTGGTAGATGTGAATCATGAACCACATCGATTCGATGGCATGGCCGGGAACGATTGTGCGGCCCTGGGGTGTGTCGAGTAAGTGGTTATCCAGCGTGACATATTCGTAAAGCAGATGTTGCTCAGGACGAAGAAATGCCGTCATCACCTCCTCTGCCTGGAAATGTGCAGCGGCGAGAATATCTTCATCATGCAAATAATGCCCCAGCTCATGAAAAGCGAGGGCAAAGATCATCGCCACCGCGTGAGCCTTGGCACCGGCAGGAATAGTGTAAGGCGCTGTTTCGTACGAACCGGGCCGCGTGAGTCGCTCTTCCACATTGCCATAGGTGGCCAGAGCCAGATCAATAGCCTCCTCATCACCGGTGGCACGGGCATATTCCGTCAGACCATAAATGGCAAAACCGTCGGTGTAGATACTGGTCGCACCCTGGAGAACATGCCCATCCTTGTCCACAGCAAACACCCAGCGACCTTCCTCATCCCGACCGTTCTTTTTAACAAAATCGACGATCTGTTTCGCTACTTCTAGCCATTCTTTACGCGCATCAATCCGGTTGTAAAGCGCCGAGAAAGTCCAGATGGCGCGTAATTGTGACCACATGTATTTATCGGTACTCAACACCTTCCCCTCATCCGAAATACAGGTAAGAATGCCCCCATACTCCCAGTCGATGGCGTGTTCGAGCCAGAAAGGAACCGTACGTTCCAGCAATTCGGCGCGATAGATGGCGAGCAAATCAACCAATCTGCTTTCGATTTTCATCTTAGCCTCCATAGTACTGAGCGAGCATTTGTTCCATCACCCAGGTCGTGCGTGCTGCACTTTCAGCGCTGCTGGGACATTGCCCCTGCCCCAGGAGCGCATCCACTACCTTCTGGATGAGAGGTTGTTGGATGTGGGGAGGATTGGCGAGGGAAAATGTCGTCGTACGGGTAGATGTTTGCCAATGGATGGGTTCGGTGCCAAAGGTGGAATAAACAATACGGCCCTTGCTGCCAACGATTTCGGTGCGATCCTCCGCGGCAAAAGTAGTGAAACTCCAGGCGCCCACGCCCTGTACTCCGGAGGCGAATACAAAACTGCCGGTAACAACATCTTCGGCAGGATAGAGCCCGGCCTGATTGGCAGCATAACCCTGCACCTGCGTGATCGGCCCGAGTAAATAATCAAGAAAATCAAGCTGATGCGACGCCAAATCTACAAAAAGCCCACCGCCAGCAATTTGAGGACGTACACGCCAGGGCAGGTCGGTGGTATTTTGTTCTTGGGGCCGCGGAGGTTGGTAGAGGGTGATATTGACAAACCGTACATCACCGATGGCACCACTATCCACCAATTTTTTGATTTTTAGGAAGCGGGGTAGAGCACGACGGTAGTAAGCGACAAAAAGGGAAACCTGGGCTGCCTGGCAAGCTGCGATCATCTCCTGGCACTCCGCATAATTTAGTGCCATCGGCTTTTCTACATACACCGGCTTACCTGCCGCAGCGGCCATCAAGGTGTACTCTTTGTGTGATGAGGGGGGTGTCGCCACGTAGATGGCATCCACATCAGGGTCGTCGATCAAAGTCTGGGCATCGTCATACCACTTGGGAACACCGTGGCGTTGGGCATAGTCACGGGCCAGATCACCCTGACGACGCATCACCGCCACCAAACTGGACCCGCGTGCTTTCTGAAACCCAGGCCCACTCTTCACTTCAGTGACGTCGCCACAGCCGATGATGCCCCAGCGGATAGCCGTAAGATCTCTCATGCACTGACTCCTAGCTCTTGTTCGCTTGCAGCAATTCCGTGCAAATTCAGCTCATGGGCACGATGACAGCTCACAAAGTGATCAGGGCCGATTTCTTCGAGGACAGGTGATTTTGTGGCACAAGCATCGACGGCGAAGGGACAGCGAGGGTGAAAGTAGCAGCCAGAGGGAGGATTGGCCGGACTCGGCACATCCCCTTCCAGGGGGACCATACCGGTGCGGATGTGGGGATCGGCCACGGGCACAGCAGACATGAGAGCGGCCGTATACGGATGTTTGGGGCGGAAGAAGATGTCGTCGGTAGAGCCGCTTTCCACAATCTTGCCCACATACATGACGATTACACGATCACAAACATGTTTTACGACGCTTAAATCGTGGGCTACGAACAGGTAAGTGAGCCCCAGCTTCTCCTGCAAATCCATCATCAGGTTGAGTACCTGCGCCTGCACGGAGACATCGAGGGCCGAAACCGGCTCATCCGCCACGACCAGGCGTGGATTGAGGGCCAGCGCACGGGCAATGACAATGCGTTGACGCTGGCCGCCGCTGAAAGCATGGGGAAAGCGCTGCATGTACTCGGGCCTCAACCCCACCAGCTTCAATAGCTCTGCCACCCGTTCGGTGCGCTGCTTGCGGTCCTTCATGTTGCCGATGACCAGCAGCGGTTCCCCCACGATATCCAACAGGTTCATGCGGGGATTGAGCGAAGCAAAGGGGTCCTGGAAGATCATCTGCATCTCGCGACGCAAAGGCCGTAATTCTTTTTCGGGCAAGGTTGCCAGATCGACAACTTCGCCGCTGGCGGTGCGAAAGAGAATCTCACCAGAGGTGGGATCGATGGCTCGCAAGATACTGCGCGCCGTCGTCGTCTTACCACAGCCGCTTTCCCCTACCAGGCCCAACGTTTCCCCTTCACGAATATAAAAATTGACGTCGTCGACCGCGCGCACCTGGCCAACCACGCGTTTGAAAAATCCTTCTCGGATGGGAAAATACTTTTTGAGATGTTTGACTTCTAGAAGAAAACTTTCATTCTGTTGTTTGTTTTCCACGATGATTTGCCTCAATGCTGCCGGTGGGTGTCGCCATAAAGGAAGCAACTCACAGATTGTTTCGCGTTCACTGCCTGGAGCTCGGGGGTGGTGACATTACAAATGCCGGGCATGTAATCTTTGCAGCGAGGATAAAAGGGACAGCCGTTTGGCCGGCTGAAGGGATGGGGAATGGAGCCTTCGATGGTGGGTAGTTTTTTGCCCGATTGCGTATGGATGGAAGGGATAGACTTGAGTAGTGCCCGCGTGTAAGGATGTTGAGGTGTGTCGAAGATATCGGTCACCGGCCCGGTTTCCATCACCCGCCCTAAATACATGACAACGACGAAATCGGCGATCTGGGCAATGACTCCCAAATCATGGGTGATGAAGATAATCGACATGTTGTGCTGCTTTTGCAGAGAGCGCAAAAGATTGAGCACCTGGGCCTGTGTGGTCACATCGATGGCCGTGGTAGGCTCGTCGGCGATGAGCAAACGGGGATTGCAGGCCAGCGACATGGCGATCATGGCCCGCTGCCGCAGACCGCCGCTGAGTTCCCAGGAGTAGGCTTTCAGGCGTTGTTCGGGATTGGGCATGCCCACTTCGTGGAGTCTTTCGATCGCAATCTCCTTCGCTTCCTCCTCGCTGACATTCTGGTGCAGCAAGATCGCTTCGATGATCTGATTACCAATCGTATGGACGGGGCTGAAGGAGGCCATGGGCTCTTGAGGAATGAGGGCAATTTCGCCACCGCGAATGCTTCGCATTCGTTTACCATGATGATCAAGTTTCGCCAGATCCACGAGCGCTTCTTCCTGCGCCTCTCCCCGCTCGAGTTGGGAACGGAAGAGAATCTCGCCTTCAACGATCCGCCCCGGTTTTTGGATAAGGCGGAGAACTGATTTGATGGTGACACTCTTACCGCAGCCGCTCTCGCCCACAATGCCGACAACTTGACCCGAATAGACATCGAAATCAACGCCATCGACGGCCTTTACAGTGCCCTCATCCAAAAAAAAGTAAGTTTTCAAATTTCTGACGGATAGCAATGGTTGCATAGTGAATGGCTGGATTAGTGAGGTGGGGGTTCGAGAGAACTCAGTGACTGTAAGGATCGGCAGCATCGCGCAGACCATCACCCAAGATATTGAGGGTAAGCACGGTGATGATCACGGCCAGACCGGGGAGCAAAAGCCAGGGTGCGAGGGCGACCGACTGCAAGTTCTGGGCTTCTTGCAAGAGGACGCCCCAGCTGATGGCGGGGGGACGGAGGCCCAGCCCCAAAAAGCTAAGAAACGTCTCGCTGATGATCATCACAGGAACGGCAAGGGTGGCAGCAGCAATGATGTGGCTAGAGAAGGTGGGTACCATGTGCCGGAAAATGATGCGTTTTTGACTGCACCCAGACAATTTCGCGGCGACGACGAAGTCCTCTTCGCGCAGCACAAGGAATCGTCCTCGCACCTCCCGGCCCAGTGTTGTCCAACCGATCAAAGCAAGGATGAGGGTAATGGCAAAGTAGGTTCTTTCTACAGACCAATCGCGAGGCATGGCTGCTGTGAGGGCCATCCAGATGGGAATAGCGGGCAACGACTGCAGAATCTCGATCATGCGTTGGATGATCAGATCGGCTATGCCGCCAAAATAGCCGGAAATACCCCCTAAAAGCACACCTAAAAATACGCTGACGAATACCGAAACCAGGCCAATGGAAATCGAGACACGGGTGCCATACATCAAGCGAGACCATTGATCGCGTCCCAGACGATCGGTTCCCAGCAGGTAAATGGGATTATCCTCGATGTCGCCTTCCTTGACGCCGAGTAAGTGGATGTCGGTCTTGAACCCAAACACCTCGTACTCGAAACCGTGCGCGAAAAATCGCACGGGGATCTTTTTGTTCTCGTCGATCTGCCATTCCATGCGCAATGTCGTGGGGTTGCGTTTGCCATTGATGCCGTAAACGAAGGGGCGAAACGAGCCGTTGTCAAACAAATACACGCGCTGCACCGGTACGAATGATTGCATAGAACGACTTTTCTGCGGATCAAGGGTGCTGAAAAAGCCGGGAAAGAGGGCAATCAGGGCGATGATGAAGACGATCACGCCGCTAAACAAGGCGAGACGATGCTTTTTGAAACGCCACCAGACCAGTTTCCAGTTGGGTGCGACATGGATTGCCTCTGTATCCTCGCGCCAATCGGCGGCCGTTTCAGCAACCTCGGCTCGACGCAGGTCCTCTGCTGTTGGCTCGGATTCAAGTTGTGGATCGATGCTCATGATTAAGCCTCCATGCGGATGCGAGGATCCAACCAGGCCAACAAGATATCCGACATCAGGGTGCCAATAATTGCCAGGAAACAGTAGATGAGGACAATGACACCGGCCAAGAACATGTCCTGATTGGTGAGAGAGCGTAGAAGCATCGGCCCAATCGTGGGAAGGTTCAGCACCGTGGCAACGATGACACTTCCGGAAAAGAGCATGGGTAAATACCAACCAATGGTGCTAACCAGGGGATTCAGGGCCAATCGCACGGGATATTTCAGCACTAATTTCCATTCAGACATACCTTTAGCCCGCGCCATCTCTACGTATGGCTTGTTGAGCTCATCCAACAAATTGGCGCGCATGACCCGCGCCAAGCGCGCCGTACCGTCCAAAGCGAGAATGACGGCGGGGAGCCAGAGATGTTTGAACAGATCAATAACTCGGGCCAGGCTCCAGGGCGCATCGACAAACTCAGAAGAGAAAAGGCCTGTCACACTGATGCCAAAATGGGAATAGGCCAACCACATCAGCACTAAAGCCGTCATAAAGGTCGGTGTTGCCACCCCCATGTAATTAAAAACGGTAAAGAAATAATCGATAAACGAGTATTGCTTGGTGGCAGAAATGATGCCAATGGGGATAGCCAAAGCCCAGGATATGATAAAGGTAAAGGCACCTAACAAGACGGTGAGCAATAATCGCTCTTTAATCAAATCCATGATTGGACGCTTCCAGTCGAGGGACACGCCGAAATCACCCCGTAGCATTTTTCCCATCCAATGCAGATACTGCATGGTAAGGGGTTGGTTCAGACCATATTCGGCCCGTAAGGCCTCGATCTGCGCCTGGTCCATCGATGAACCGGAGGCGGCTAGCTCGGCGATGTAGCTAGTAACGAAATCGCCCGGCGGAGCCTGGATGATAAAAAAGGAGAAAACAGAAAAAATAAAAAGGAGGAACGGCAAAAGAAGAAGCCGTTTGATAATGTATTGTGTCATGCGATGCGCTTCCTGAAAATGAGGGGAAGAGGCTGTCCACGCGGGCCTCAGGACGCCCGCGTGGACAGGGAATGAAGCGCCCGGCGGAGTAGCTAGATGCAAACTCCGCCAGAGCTAACGGTCATCGCTGTTATTGAGAGAAGTAGTAGGTCTCGGGCTGCGTGTTGCCGGGTGTGCGCAAGGGCCAATCGTTCCCCGCGGTTGCCGGAACATTGTGCAGATTGTTGTTCACGACGACAACACCCTGGATCATCGGGGTCAAGCCCACGGTGCCGATTTCCCAAATGTTGTCAGCCCAAATCCTGAAGATTTCCTGAGCAATCTTGATCTGCTCTTCGCGACCGGAAACCTTGCCCTTGTCGATGAGCTCAACCAGTTTCTTGATCTCGGGCGGGGGTTCCATTCCTTCTTTGCCACCGGTCTCGTACCACTTGCGGAACAAGGGACCGAAGGTCAAAGAGGGATTGCTGCGAGGATCCATCTTAGGCTGGCCGCTGAAGGGGAAGCCGGTGGTGTCCTCGTTCCAGATTTCCGTCATGAGATCATTGGTATCACGCAGCTGGAAGGCTAGGGCGCGCTCGCGGACTTCGACGTGAGCTTTGACGCCGACCTGGCCCCATTGCTCTACGGCCAACTGGCCCACATCCGTCCAGTTTCCGAAGGCCGGTACGACGTTGATCTCGATGTCGAGAGGATTGCCACTAGGCAGCAGGCGGTAGCCATCCGCATCGCGTTCGGTCAGACCGATGCCATCGAGCAGGGCGTTGGCCTTATCGGGATCATGCTCGGTATACTTGTAGGCCCATTCATCGCCGGGGTAGTAAGGATGGTTGGGAGCAGGCACGCCTTGGCGCGCTTCACCCAAGCCCAGGAAGGCCAGTTCTTTGATCGCTTCGCGGTCTAGAGCATAGGAGAGAGCGATGCGGAAGTCTTTGTTACGTAGTAGCTCGCCAATTTCCGGATCGTTTTGGTAGGTCTGGTTGAACATGATCACGGCATCGGAACCGCCAAAGGTCGGCCAGGTCACGACATGATAGCCACCTTTGTCCTCATTTTCCTTGAGAACAGGGTAGTTACTCATGTTGATATGGCGAGCCTGGAAGTCGAGTTCACCAGAGACGGCAGCCAGGTTCAAGGCTTCCTTGTCAGCAAAGAATGTGAAGCGTACTTCGTCGATGTAAGGAAGTTGATTGCCTTCGGCGTCAACACCAACGTAGTAGGGGTTGCGCTTGAGGGTGAAGACCGGATCGGAGACGGTGGAGTTGTCGGGGACCCAGGCTGCGGTCGTGGGACGATCGGCGTTGGTTTGGGGAAGCGCTTTGTTGGTGAAAAGCTCTACCCAGGTCTCGTAGCCGGCCTCATCGACCATCTTTTGCAGGGCATCGGCATCCGCATAGGAAGCATGGAATTGCTTGAGGTAATGGGCGGGTGCATAGGCAAGGTTGGAAATAGAGAGGTCCGCCCCATCTTTGTTAGCCAAGTCCAGCAAGAAAGCGGTATTGGGCTGCTTGAAGGTCCACTTAACCGTATAGTCGTCAACTTTTTCGACTGTGGCAACGGAACCATCAGAGTTCACCATCCAGCCAGCAGGATTCGGCATTAAGTCCTTGTTCAAGAGGATGTCGTTGTACCAGAAGAGGATATCGTCAGCAGTGAGAGGTTCGCCATCAGACCATTTGGTGCCAGGGCGCAGATAAACGGTCCACTCAGTGAAATCATCATTCGATTCCCACCCTTTGGCGATGTGAGGAATCACTTCACTGCCATCTGGAGAGAAGCGAACAAGGGCATCGTAGACGACGCGTACGTAGTTGTTGTGATCAGAGGGACCAAGGAAGGCCCGGCGCAGGACGCCGCCATACTGGCCGATACCTTCGGCTACTTCCTCAACCAGGGGTTCTTCAGGTAAACGCTCGTCGACAGGAGGAAGCTCTCCTTTTGCAACCATTTCGGCCAACATCGGAGCTTCATTATACTTGCTCGTTGGGGCTGGCGCTTCGGTGGGAGCAGGTGCCGCCGTGGGCGCTGGTGCCTCGGTAGGGGCCGGGGGTGCTTGCGTTGGTGCTGCTGCGGGGGCGCAGGCAGCCAGTACCAACATCAAGGCAAGAGCGAGAGCGCCTACGAACATCAAATTACGGAAGGAAGACTTTTTTTGCTTCATGTGGTTCTCCTCCATGAAAGCGTGAGCGTGCTCTGGCGAATAGAATGGGTGAGATGCATCCTCATCAGTGATTAGCACGCAAGCACTGATAGAATGGCGGATACTATCTCTTTCATCAACAGTATCTGAAATCAGAGTTTTTGATACTTTGGTTTGGGCTCTTGGCGATACAATCACCTCCTTGTCGATTGTTTGTGTTGCTGAACGAGGAAGGAATAAAGGTGGGATACTGGGGCCGTTAACCGGAGTCGTATGCCCCAATCCGGTGGTTTGAATGCTGTCAGTCTCTCTGGTAAAGACGAGAGATAATTGCTTAAGCTGAAAGGGGAGCACTTTCCCGAATAATCAATTCGGAGGGAATGACGAAGGTGCGCGGGTTGAGTTCTTCGCCCTGGATTTTACGCAAGAGCAGTTCGACGGCCTGGCGGCCTATCTCAACTCGAGGAATGCGGCAGGTGGTTAAGGCAGGTGTCACCAACGCTGCGAGCTGGACATCGTCGAAACCAACGATGGCAACATCAGTGGGCACCTTGAGTCCATGCCATAAACAGGCCTGCAGGGCACCGACGGCCAGGAGGTCGTTGTAGCAGAAAAGGGCGGAGAGCTCAGGATGCTGTGCGAGGAGGGTTTGGGCTGCAATCACACCATCCTTCACAGTCGGACGGCAGTACTGTCGCCAACCATCCTCAACCGAAAGATTGGCCTCGGCCATCGCCTGCCGGTAACCCATTTCACGACGCGCCCCGCTGTATGAGGTTTTGGGTCCGGCCAGTAAACCAATCGATCGTCGCCCCAAGTGCACAAGATGGCGTACAGCCTGTTTCGCGCCCTCTGTATTGTCAATCATGACCGTGGGATAGTCAGTGCCGTTGAGTTGTCGATTGACCAAAACGACAGCGGGGAAACGGGCAAGAACTTTTTTTATCCGAGCATTTTCCTGTCGTAAGCCACAGATAATGACACCGTCGACATGTTTTTCTTCCAGCGTGTTGAGAACGTCGATTTCGCGGGTGGGATCTTCGTTGGTGTTGCAGAAGAAGACACTATACCCTTTTTTATAGGCGGACTGCTCGATTTCACGCGCGAGGTCCGAAAAAAAGGGATTGGCAATGTCGGGTACGACCAGACCAATGGTAGCGGTATGTGCAGTCGCCAATCCCCGGGCAAGACCACTAGGACGATAGCCTGTTTCCTCGATTATTTCCAGCACCCGCTGCCTTGTTTCAGGACTCACATCTGGCTTTTCGTTGATGACGCGCGAAACCGTCTGATACGAAACCCCGGCCAAGTCGGCTACATCGGCGATTGTGAGTCGGCGGGACATGCATTTCTCCCGATTGATAAGAAGACAGACGCAATTTTAACTGTGAACGTTACCGTGAACGTTCACAACTCTCATGCGGTAGTATATCTTACCTGCATTTGCCTTGTCAAGAAAAGCTGTGGAGGAGGCATTTCCGCCACGCTGGTGCCCTGTCATAAGTAAGCAAGGTGGTGGGCAGCAGGGGGTAGGGAGGAGGAAGTAGGGAGTGTGGGCGGCGATGAACCACGGGGCTTGCCGGTGCCCGCCCGAGGCTGAAGCCAACGGGCTACAAGCC
>JAADFV010000007.1 GCA_013152695.1 Chloroflexota bacterium
GTCGTCCTCCCCAAAGGTGGGAATATTGCAAATGAGCTCAGCATCGCAGAAGCCGGTATCAAGCTACTGGGGGGTAGCATCGTCGCCAGCGAAAACGTCAAAGTACCAGGGCTAGCAGAACAGCGTACGGTGGTTATCGTCCGTAAGCTCCACCCCACTCCGAACATTTATCCCCGCCGACCGGGCATTCCCTCCAAACGACCCCTTGCACCTGACATCTCGCCTTAGCCCCTATTCCAATGCCTTTTCAGCGAAATGACGTCTCAGCAAAACTATGCTATACTCTGCTTCATACCGTGGTTGGTCTCATTGGAGATAGGGTCGCCAGTTCACTGGCTGATACCACCCCAGTATTCTTATCAAGCAACCTTTTCTTCCCTGCTCTCCCCCACATCAAGACTCATTCCCCCTTCGTGATGGGTCTTTGCGAGCACAAAACTTGGTTTTGAATCATGGCCCGAATCATTGCTGTTGCCAACCAGAAAGGTGGAGTTGGTAAAACAACCACCGTCATCAATCTGGGTGCTGCCCTCGCCGAAAAAAACAAAAAAACACTCTTGGTTGATATGGACCCGCAAGCGGCACTCACAGCTGCCTACGGTATCGATCCTAACACCCTTGAAAAAACCGTCTATCATGTCCTTCTCGCCCAAGAATTGGATGTCGACAGTGTCATCCACCATGACATTCGCCCTAATCTAAGCGTCCTTCCCGCAAATATCGATCTTGCCGGTGCCGAAGTTGAACTTATCGCTCACGTCGGCTGGGAGTACCTTCTGAAGGAAGCCCTACTCTCCATCCAAGAGGAATACGACTTTATCCTCATCGATTGTGGGCCTAGCCTGGGATTATTGACCATCAATTCCCTTACAGCAGCAAATGAGGTGCTAGTTCCTTTATTGTGCGAATTTTTAGCTTTACGGGGTATGGGGATTTTATTCGATACGATTCGTCGGGTTCGCCAGAAAACTAATCCTAAACTCCGTGTTTTGGGCATCGCCATAACGCTCTTCGATGGACGCACATTACACAGCCGTGAAGTTCTCGAAGAGATTCAGACGATGTTCGGAGACAACGTCTTCAAGACGCCCATCCGTAAGAGCATCCGTTTTGCCGAATCGGCTGCCGCCCAAATGCCCTTGGCCGAATATGTGCCCCGACATCCGGGAGCAGACGCCTACCGTAGCCTGGCAGAGGAGATACTCCAGCGATGACCAAGAAAAAATCGAGGATTCGAGGCCGCGGGAATGAGATCGTTGGGCGTGGAGTTAATGCACTCTTCAGCGACACACCTCCCCCCGACCACTCCTCTGAGTCCCCCGCCGAGGAAACCGAAGCCGAACTGGAGTCTATGCTCGAGGTAGAAGTCCATGACGCAGTCGAAGGCGCCAGTACTGGTGAGGAAACGTCAGAGGCACCCTCCCCCTTAGCCACAAGTGAAACCTTACCAGAACCAGCGCCCATACACGAGGACATGGCTATTGCCGGCGAGGGTGTCAGCCTCACAGAAGATGAGCTGATGAAGGCCATTGACATTCCCTTAGGCGAGGCTCCCGAAACAAAACCTACCACCTCAAAAACAGAACGTCCCAAGTCAGAACCTTCTTCTGTACCGTCACCTCTCTCCCGCCCGCCTGCATCTGTTCCACCCCCATCTCCTCAATCTGACTACGAACCCGTACCACCACGCCCCCGCGTTCGCATTGGTGGACAACTTACAGAGGTTGTTGTCACCCCGGGCGAACTCGACAATGACTCCGTTCGCCCCCAATCCCCCTTCACACAACCATCCGCCCCCCTCGTCGAAGACTCATCTTCTCCGCAACGATCTTCCGAGGATGAAGCTCGTATCCTGGCCACTGTCGATCCAGAACAGCTTGCCGAACTCCACCGCCGCATCGATCACCTTTATCGGGAAGTCCCCAAAAAGATCAGCAATCGCCCTGACCTGACTGCACAAATTCTGGGTATGCTCCGGCAAGCACGTACCATCCTCGTAGAACATCCGTACGACTATATCGAAGCAGAATACAAAATTCAACAAGCTTATGCCATTTACAATCGGGTGGAGAATGCAGAGCGCTGGGGACGGCACTATGGCTGGCGTGTTTTTTGGTTTGAGGTCATTACTTTCTTCCTTTTGCTTTTTTCATTTCTGGGCCTCCTGGCTTTCGGAAACGACTTTTCGAACTTTCTGGCCAGGCTTTTTGGCGCCAGTGAAGCAACCCAAGGACTCCTCACGGCTGTCGGTTTTTGGGCAACCTTCGTTTGGGGAGGGATTGGCGGTGTCGTTGGGGCCATGTACACATTGTGGACGCACGTTTCTGAACGGCAAGACTTCGAGCGGCAGCATGTCATGTGGTACATCGCCCAACCGATCATGGGGCTCATTCTTGGTGGTGTTACCTTTTTGATCATCAACACGGGCCTTCTTTCCTTGCAAAGCGGACAGGCTGCAGCAACAGCGTTGCGAGAAGAAGTCCAGCTCTTCCCCTCGCTCATTGCCTTTATTGCCGGCTTCCGGCCCCAGTTCATCTTTGGGCTCCTCGTCAAAATCATCAAACTCATTAACCCCACTACCGACGAATCCTGACTCAAATAGCCCCTGTGATAAAGGCCCCTGCTGTACGGCAGGGGCCTTTTCTTTTACATCCAGCGCACCAGGGCAGGATTGGGAGTGATACCGGGAATTCGGCCACGCTTGGCTACCGGTTTTCCCTCGATCTCCTTGATGTCTGCCGTAAAATCGATGGGCTTCGCCCCAGAGATATAACTTCCCACCCCGTACGAATCGATGGGCGCCCCAGCTGCCTTGAAATAGGCAATACGCTCTGGCGTAATTCCACCACTCACGACAATCTTGACATGGGGATACCCTGCCATATCCAGGCGGGCACGCACCTCCTGAACAAGCTCCGCCGTCACACGCCCCCGCTCTGAAGGGGTATCTAACCTTACCCCCCACAGCTTATCCCCTAAAGCCGCGGCCACACGCAGGCTTTCTTCTGCCTCATCCTTGAAGGTATCGACCAAAGCAATGCGTGGAATGGCCTCATCCATATACCGATCGAAGGCAGTCACAGCTCTTACCGTGTCCCCCAAGCAAAGAATCAATGCGTGCGGTAGTGTTCCCGTTGCCTGTACACCGGCCAATTTTGCACCACCGGGGGTTGCACAGCCCGCACACCCCCCAACCATCGCTGCATATTCCATGCGGGCGGACACATCAGGATGAACATGGCGGGCGCCGAAACTAATCACAGGAACGGGAGCTGCGGCCTCCACCACCTCGCGCGCCGCCGTCGCCCAACCAGTCTCATGCGCCAACATGCCCAGATACGCTGTCTCGTAAATGGCGAAGGATTGATAGGGTGCCGAAATACGAAGAACGACCTCTCGCGGTTGTATACGCGTTCCCTCCTCCAGCCCCCAAACCTCAGCCTCAGACGGCAGTACTTGCTCGAGCAAGGCTCTCACTTCCCGCATACCAGCCAACACTGCCTCTCGCCGGCAGAACACTTCCATCGTCACAACAGGGTTCAAGCCCTCGGCCTGTAAAATCGCCCTTGCCCGCACAAAATAAATATCCGAACACTCCCCCTGCAGAATGGCTGAACTGGGGGCAAACATTTCATCAGCTTCCTTCGACATTTTTTACATCCTTAATCAGAAAGTCACTGTCAACGATGTGGGCGCCGAGAATCTTCTCCATATGTTTCAAGGCAAATTCATGTGCCTCGACATCGAAGGAAGCAACGGCGTCCCTGACAACCACGACATCATAATCACGATTCTTAAAATCTGCAACCGTGTACATCACACAAATATCAGTACACACTCCCATCATGATCACCTTGTCCGGCTGCAAAGTCGCAACATACGCATCAAGATCGGTATCATAAAAGGCACTATAGCGGCGCTTCGGCTGAATCCTGGCTGTAGCAGCGAACTCCTGCAGTTCCGGCACGATTTCATTATCCCAGGTTCCCCGTAGGCAGTGTGGAGGCCATATCGCAAATTCGCGATCACCAGGATCATGCGTATCCACAGTAAACACGATATCACTGCCCCGAGCAACTTCGGCAGCCAATATTTGTTGTATTTTCGGTAAAATAGCACGACCGGCTTCCCCCACATACAATGTTCCTCGAGGATCGATAAAACCATTTTGCATATCAGTAACAACGACTAAGTTGGACATAACAATCACTCCTGAGTGTAATGATTTGATAGTGTTTATTATACACTAAGCCCAAAATGAAGTCAAGTATCAAAGTGCCAATGGATGTGTTTTTGAAATAGGGGTAGGCTGGAGATATGTATCGATATCTCCCCAAAAACCGAATCCCGTTCTGAAAATAGTCCGAGGTACGAAGTCTTTAGTCCGGCATCAACACGCGAGGCGCACTGCTGATAGACCTTCCAGGTCTCGGAGACCTGGAAGGTCTCGATACAAGCCTTCCGCAATAACAAAGCTCTCATGGCCCCATAAAATCAGGCCGATCTACGAAAATCTGCGGCACCAGCGCCATCTACGTTTTCATTTTCATTGATATCGGCGCCAGCCAGCGTGCCATCGGACTGTTCGTCAATTTGCCCCAAATTTGAAAACCCCGCAGTCTGCAAGTGCTACAACTTTAATTCTCTGTGTGTTACAATAAATCATATTCTATTTGCTAACGAGGTTTTAAGTATGGTTGATTTCCCTTCTGAACTGGATGCGGGGAGGCTTCGCCGTTCGTGCTCCGCTGACGAATTACTCTTTACCACAACAGCTGAGGTCAAACCGCTGGAGGGGATTATCGGTCAGGAACGCGCTACCCGTGCCATCGAATTTGGCATCGAGATGAGTGCCGAGGGCTATAATATCTTTGCCATGGGCCCCAGTGGCGCCGGTAAAACGAGTACGATCTTGCGCTATCTAGCGGCACGAGCAGAGGAAAGAGAGGCTCCTCAAGATTGGGCTTACGTCCGCAATGTCAGCGATCCCTACCACCCGCGCGCATTGCCTTTCCCAGCCGGTCAGGGCCGGCTTGCCAGTGTTGCCCTGCGTGATAGTTTACGACAAACAGAAGTGGCATTACGCGAGGCCTTCACAGGTTCGGTCTACGAAGAAGCTCATGCCCAAATCATAGAAGCACTACAAACTTCTCAGCAGCAAATCCTGATGCGGTTGGACTCATTCGCTCAGGAACACTCCTTTGGCTTGCAACAAACACCGACCGGTCTGACTTTCCTTCCCTTGCAGGAGGGAAAGCCTCTTTCTCCCGAAGACCTTGCCGGCCTGACCCCAGAACAACGACAAAAGTATGCCGAACAAGAGCCTATCCTTGATAAGGCCTTAGATGAGGCGATTCGCCAGTTGCAGCAACTGCGTGAGGCTGCCGACACACAGATCAGTGAACTGAACAAACGGGTCGCCCATAGCGCCATCGATCCCTTATTGCAAGCATTGCAGCAGCGTTTTTCTTCAAGCACTGCCTTTGTTACCTATGTGCAGGAAGTGGCGGAGGATCTGATCGAACGCGTTGTCACGCAGCAACTTACTTTTCTGCAAAAAGAATCAGGGGCTAAGCAGGAAGGATCGCCCATGGTCTTGCATCAGCGGGAACGATCTTGGATTCATGATTATGAGCTAAACCTTATCGTTGATCACACCGAAACCAAGGGCGCCCCCGTGATCCATGAAATAAATCCCACTTACTCGAATTTGACGGGAAAGGTGGAATATCGAGCGGAGTTCGGCACCTTGGTACCCGATCACCATACGATTCGTCCTGGCGCATTGCATCGGGCCAATGGTGGTTATTTAGTGATCAATGCCGACACCCTCTTGGCCGCACCCATGGCCTGGGAGGCCCTGACACGCTCCTTGCGCTATAAGGAAATCCGCATTGAAGAACCGGCAGTTGTCAGTGGAGCAATTCCGGCTGCCAGTCTTGCTCCCGATCCCATTCCTCTCGACGTGAAAGTTGTGATGATCGGCTCTCCTTCCAGCTACTATGCCTTATGGGCTTATGATGGCGCCTTCGCCAAATTATTCAAGGTGAGGGCCGATTTTGCCGGAGATATGGACTGGTCTCAAGAAAACATGATGAAAGTTGCCCAGTTCGTGCGTACACGTACAGAAGAAGCAGGCCTTTTACCCTTTTCTCTGGACGCTGTTACTGAGGTAATCGAATTTGGTGGCCGGTTGGTCGAGAGTCAGGAACGTTTGACAACGCGCTTTGCTGTCGTAGCCGATATTCTCGTCGAGGCTGATTTTTGGGCCCACAAAAAAGGGGCGGAGTTAGTAGAAAGAGAGCATATTCGTCAGGCTATCCAAGAGCGACGTTATCGCTCTAACCTCTACGAAGAACGTCTGCAGCGGATGATCCACGAGGGTACGGTGATGGTTGACACGGAAGGTGCGGTGGTGGGACAAATAAACGGCCTTGCCATCATCACGATGGGAGATTATGCTTTTGGTAAGCCCAGTCGCATTACAGCCAGCACTTATCTCGGCAGCAAAGGTGTCATCAACATTGAGCGAGAATCGAAACTGAGTGGAAGAATCCATGACAAGGGAGTACTGATTCTAGTCGGCTATTTGGGTAATTGTTTTGGCCAGGATAAACCGCTCAACCTCAATGCCTCGATTGCTTTTGAGCAATCTTATGAAGGCGTGGATGGAGATAGCGCCAGCTCAACAGAATTGTACGCTTTGCTTTCTGCGATTGCCGAAATACCGATAAAGCAGGCTATTGCCGCAACAGGGTCTGTCAACCAACGCGGTGAAATCCAGGCGGTAGGTGGGGTTACAGCAAAAATAGAGGGCTTCTTCGATGTCTGTCAAAAACGGGGGCTAAGTGGCGAACAAGGTGTCATCATCCCTGCGGCTAATGTTCGCCACCTAATGTTGCGCCATGATGTCATTGACGCTGTGGCCCAGGGCAAGTTTCATATCTGGCCGGTCCGCACCGTCGATGAAGGTTTTTCTATACTGACGGGCCTGCCCGCGGGCATGCGTGATGAAACGGGACAGTTTCCCGAGGGAACATGGAATCGCCTTGTTGACGACAATCTGCGTGAAATGGCTGTTGCTTATGCTCATTTCGCACGAAAATCCCGTGAGAATAACAATAACAAAGACAATTCCAGCGAAAAACAGCCTGAAGAAAACGAAGGAGGCTCCCCTGATGATTGAAGGAGGAAATCATGGAGGATTTGGACGTTGATCTAGTCAGGTTGCAAGCATTCGAAAGGCAACTCGATCCGCTCCATCCCGAAGCAAGTCAAATACCGGCACGTGTTTTGGGATATGGTGAGATTAGTACGGTGTTTGCTATCGGTGATGATGATCTTGCCTATAAACGGATGCCCATATTTCGTAATCAGGCCGAAATAGATCGCTACGAGGTCATCTACGATGAGTACAACCGGCTTTTGCAGGAAGAGATCGGTATTCACCTTCCCGCCCATAGCCGAGTGAGGGTGCGGAGTGGAGAAGATGGGGGAGAGGTTTTGTTTTTGGTGCAGGAACGATTACCTGCTGCTTCTATTGGTAATCAGGCCTTACTCTGGTTAGGCCACGATGATATTCTACGTCTGGTACATGGCGTTTTGGAGGAATTGCTTAAGGTTTGGGTCTTCAATAAACGCCAGGAACAGATCGAAGTGGGGATCGATGGCCAGATTTCTAACTGGGCTATCGCAGATTTCAAGCCAACGCACCCAATCCTCCCATCTGACTTTGAGCTGATTTACATCGATACCAGTACGCCTCTTTTCCGTGTCGCCGGTGAAGAACAATTGGAAGCCGAATTGTTTCTACGCAGTGCACCTTCTTTTCTGGCCTGGCTACTGCGCCTCTTGTTCCTCGATGATGTCATTGGTCGGTATTATGATTTTCGTCGCGTTGTTATTGATCTCATCGCCAATTTCTACAAAGAACAACAAGCGGAACTAATCCCAGAGCTGGTGAGTTTAGCCAACACCTTTTTCGCCCAACAAGCCGCTGATCTCAGCCTGGAACCCATCACCCAAAAAGATGTTGCGTCTTATTATCGCGAAGATGCTTTGATTTGGCGCTTGTATCAGGGTGCCCGGCGCCTGGATCGCTGGCTGCATACCCGTATTTTGCACAAACCCTATCCCTACATCCTCCCCGGCCCCGTGAAACGGTAGACTGACCAATTGCGGAAAGGGGAAGGTGGTTCTCACCCATTCTGATACACTCCTTCTCACATGATTTCCTGCACTCCCCGGAGGCTCCTATGTCTCTTATAGCCCAAGATTCCAAGCAGAACATCATTCAGCGCTTTGCCCGCCATGTATCCAGCGGCAAGGTTGATTTCTTCACACAATCCGGCTTCGATTTCATCATCGGTCGGCGTGAGGGAGTCTACGTTTATGATCTGGATGGGCGGAGATTGATCAACTGCCACAGCAATGGTGGTGTGTACAATTTAGGACATCGCCATCCGCAGGTGGTGGCAGCGCTACGGCAGGCCCTGGATGAGCTCGATATTGGTAACTCGCATTTGATCAGTGAACACCGGGCCTTGCTGGGGGAACGGCTAGCGGCGCTGGCGCCCGGCGATCTCAATCGCGTCATCTTCGCCGTAGGCGGTGGGGAGGCCATCGATATGGCGATCAAGCTGGCGCGGGGGTACACCGGCCGGCCGGGGATTGTTTACGCCCAGGGAGGTTATCACGGACATACTGGATTAGCCCTGGCTGCCGGCGACGCCCAGTACCGCCAGCCCTTCGAGCCCCTGGCTCCCGAGTTCTATGCTGTCCCCTTTGGCGATCTCGAAGCCCTGGAAGCAGTCGTAAACGAGCAAACCGCCGCCGTCATCCTGGAGACGATCCCCGCCACGGCCGGCATCGTGATCCCCCCCGATGATTATTTCGCGGGTGTGCGGAAAATTTGTGATCGGCAGGGAGCAGTGATGATTAGTGATGAGGTACAGACGGGATTGGGACGGTGCGGTGCTTTTTGGGGAATCGACACCTTTGGCGTTGTCCCGGATATTCTTGTGACGGGGAAAGGCCTGTCAGGCGGTATTTATCCCATGGCAGCTACCATCTATACCGATGCTCTCGATTCATTCATGCGCAAACATCCATTCATCCATGTCTCTACCTTTGGCGGCGCCGAGGTAGGTTGCTACGTGACGCTCAAAGTTTTAGACATCTTGGAATCCCCGGACTTCCTCCCTCATGTCCAGGAAATGGGCGCACTTTTTGCCGCTGGTTTTGCCCAATTACAACAAAAATATCCATATCTACTTGTCGAAACACGTCAGCGGGGGCTGATGATGGGAATCAAGCTCGCCAATGAGCAGCTCGGCCCCCTCATGTCCTTAGCAGGATTGCACCACGGTATCCTCACCGTTTATGCCAACAATGACCCTTCGGTCAACCAGATTCTGCCACCGCTGATCATTTCAGAATCGGAGGTACAGGAGGTACTGGCGGCACTGGATGGCATGTTGGCTTGGGTCCAGGACATGGTTGGGGGATAGCCGTTGATGTGGCGGTATGATTCCCGCTAACCCTGAGAGACTGTATCCGTTTAGTTGGTGGTGCATGAAAATTCGCCGATTAAAGTGCGTCGCACCTCGGCAGGTGCGACGCACTTGGTCCGCGCCGACTAAATTGATACAGTGTCTAACCCTGATTCCAAATTGACATCTCCGCCTAAATCAGCTATGCTTTTTTCGGCGACATAGTGATATCATGTCGTCCTAATCACATAATTTGGGGAGCTAGGGTAAGCCTGGCTGAGAGGATGGCCGTTTTTCGTCATCGACCCCTGAACCTGATCCGGGTAATGCCGGCGTAGGAACCGACATCAACGTAAGTAGATTCAAGGCCACCGCCCCCCCGGCAGGTGGTCTTTTTATGTTTATCACCCCAAGAAAATTCAGAACACAGACTCTCCCTCACCCTCTCTCACTCCCACACTCTTCTTCCCATGCCCTCTCGCACCGTTATTTTTGCTAATGGCCTCCTGCCTGAGCCCGAACTATTGCAGGCTCATCTGCACCCAGATGACCTTATCATCTGTGCCGATGGCGGCGCCGAACACGCCCTATCCTTAGGTCTGACGCCCCACCTCGTCATCGGCGATCTGGATAGCGTATCGACTTCGACCTTGGCACAGTTACGTGGCCGAGGTTGTGAAATTGAACAACACCCCGTCGATAAAGATGCTACCGATCTGGAACTGGCGTTAAGGCGTGCTCAGGACTGGGGAAGCAAAGAGGTATTGTTGTTAGGGGGCTGGGGGGGAAGGCTCGATCAAAGCCTGGCCAATCTTTTCTTACTGGCAAGCCCGGCATTTAGCGATATGGCTTTGTCCATGATTGATGGCCGGCAGAGAGCGTGGATCGTGCGAGAGCGGATTGTCATCGAAGGAAAGGAGGGTGACTCCCTTTCCACGTTAGCCCTTTCCCCCAGAGTGACAGGTCTGACCTACCATCGCGGTCTTCGTTGGCCGCTCCGTGATTTTACGCTTCAATTTGGCAGTAGTCGCGGCATTAGCAATGAAATGATTGCCTCTCACGCCGAAATCAGTTTGCAGTCAGGCGTTTTATTGGTCATCCATAGCACTCACTCCACCTAATCTCCCCTCTCTCCCTCTCTTTCCTTGCGAGGTTCACGATGTTTAACATGACGCGTTTCTCGATCTTCCTCATTCTTTTTTCCCTTATTCTTGCCGCTTGTGCTGTGCCTCTTCCTGCCAGCCCCACTACTCCTGCCGCCACACCAGCCCCACCGTCATCCCTCACACTCGTAACACACGACAGCTTTGACGTCAGCGAGGAAGTATTACAGCAATTCCAGAAGCAGACCGGTATCAAAATACAGATTCTCAAAAGCGGCGACGCTGGCGAAATGCTCAATACCCTTATTTTAT
>JAADFV010000008.1 GCA_013152695.1 Chloroflexota bacterium
CCTCACTGACCGTTCGGCGCTGAGCGACGGCTTAATTACGAATTCACTCTGCGAACCTCTGCACCTGAGTTGGAATCACTGTTATCTTCGCCCTGACCTTTAGGCCAGTGCTGATTTCGGTGAGTACCTTTTTGTTGACTTGAGGAATTGATGTTATACTCTCTTCAGTCCGAAACACGGACATATCATCTTTCTGTTTTGGCTTTTCCGAAGATTGCCCGACATGGATCGGGCTTTTTTGTTGCTAACGGCGGACTCTTGCTTGTGCTTAAGGGTGGCTGTTGTAAACAATGGGAGCATTTTCCTGCAAAGGTCTTTGCACAACAGCGGAAGATCAGAACGCAAGCAAGGACAATTTCATGACAACATTTTCTGAGTTAGGTCTCCACCCGGAGTTGGTGCAGACTGTAACTGAACTCGGCTATGCCGATCCGACCCCTATCCAGGCTGGTATTATTCCGATGATGCTCTCGGGCAGTGACGTCCTGGGGCAAGCTCAGACGGGAACCGGTAAAACCGCCGCTTTTGCTTTACCGATCATTCAACAATTAGACGCCGAAGCCCGACACGTGCAGACCCTGGTTCTGGCTCCCACTCGCGAACTGGCTATCCAGGTCGCCCGCGCCATCAAAGACTATGGCCGGGCCGTTAACATCAGTGTTCTCGCAGTCTACGGCGGCCAGTCTTACGATCCCCAGATCCGGCAACTGCGTCGCGGTGTCAACGTCGTCGTCGGCACCCCCGGGCGTCTTTTGGATCTGGCCCGCCGCCGTGTGCTGGACTTGAGCCATGTCTCCACGGTTATCTTGGATGAGGCAGACGAAATGCTGAGCATGGGCTTTATCGAAGACATCGAAACCATTCTCAGTGAAACGCCTGATGAGCGTCAAACAGCCCTCTTTTCTGCCACCCTCCCCGCCCCTATTCGTCGTCTGGCTGACCGCTATATGAATAATCCACAGGCAGTCACGATCAAGCGGAAACAGCTCACGGTTGCGGCCATCGAGCAGCGCGCCTATCTCGTCAATCAGCACGATAAATTAGCGGCGCTTACCCGTCTATTCGAGGTCGAGCCCATCACCAGTGCCCTCATTTTTGCCCGTACCCGCGTGGGCACAGGTGAATTGGCCAGCTCTCTTACCGGCCGCGGTTTTCCCGCTGAGTCCCTGAACGGCGACATGAGTCAAGCAGCCCGAGAACAGGTATTACGCCGCTTTCGCAAGGGCCGAATTAAGGTATTGGTCGCAACTGATGTTGCCGCTCGCGGCCTCGATATTGACGATATCTCCCATGTCTTCAATTACGATCTGCCCCAAGACCCTGAGGTCTATGTACATCGCGTGGGGCGTACGGCCAGGGCCGGAAAGACCGGTGTAGCTATTACCTTGGTCACACCCAAAGAAATCTACCGCCTGCGTCAGATTCAGAGCTTTATTCACCAAACGATCGAGCGTGCCTCGCTTCCCACCGAGCAGGCCATCATCGAGCGGCGTGAGCAGCAATTGATGGAGGATGTGCAGGTATGGCTGAAGCGAGGGCGAACTAAGCGTGAACATGAGATGGTGCAGGCCTTGATAGAACAAGGCTACGATCCCCTGGACATCGCTGCTGTGGCCCTAAAAATGGCCCGTAAAGACGAAAAACAACGCCCCATTATGCCCATGGCTGAAGTACGAGATGCCCGGCCAAGGCGGGAGCAGCGTAGCTACACCAGCAGACGCAATGGTCGCCATAACAATGCCACCAGGACTTCGCATGAGAGAGGCATGGTACGATTAGTGATTGACATGGGGCGGGTACAGGGTCTACGACCCAACGATGTTGTCGGTGCTTTGGCCTATCATGCCAACATCTCCGGCCGTACTATCGGCAAAATCTTAATTAGCGATCGCCATACCTTGGTCGATGTAAATGAAGCGGTGGTGGGTCAAGTACTGGCCCATGACAAACCCTATCGCGTTGGGCGAAAATCTTTTACTGTCGCACTCGCTGCCTGATACATCGCACCACCTGATTCTTATTTCGGCGAGGACCGCAAAGTCCTCGCCGATTGTCGTTTACAGGCGATCAATCTCACGACGTAACATTCACTCGTTTTAGTATTCGCTGGGCAATCAAAGTTATCTCCCAGGATGGATTACGTTTTTGCCCAAAATCCCACTCTTTCCAGTCACGCCAAACTGATTCTGCCTTAAACCGGCCATCATCATCCTCTTTTTCTCGGATAATATCGATCATTTCGCCAAGACGGCCGTCCTCACAGCTTCCAGGGATTTGCGTCAGCACATCGGCAACGTGCAAAATATCATACCAAATCAAGGGGGCTTTAAGCTTTGTAAAACCACTACCCATCGCAAACAGGTAGGGACGCCGAACTTTACGCTGCTCCCACAGAGATAGCAGTGTTTCGACGCCGGTTTGAACACTTCTGTGGGAATGATATTCCGGAAACTGCGCCAACAATTTGAGCATGAGCAAGTTCGTGTATGGGCAAGGGTCTGCTTTGCGCCCCGGCCCCCGAAATTTGCCTAATTCTGGAGCCACAGCGCACGGCCAACCATTTTCTCGAACGAGGTTAACCAGGAATTCGATAGCATTTCGTACTTCTGGCGAATTCTCCAAACCGAATTTGCTCAGGGCATACAAAATGGAGGGAGCATCGCACAGCATCCATACATACTGGGCTTCACCACTTCCGCCATACTTAGGATTAATGTTTACCACTATCTGGAAGGGACCTTCTTTTGCTCGATGCGCCAGGATTCGCCGAATGATGTTTGCGATACCGGCATCATCTGCTCGAAAACCTAAGTCAGCAACGAAAACCAACTTATGCAGGAGATGACCGGCAGATTTATGGGACTTGAGAATAGGGCCGGGCCATTCCCCCAATTCTTCGATCAGTGCTCTCATTCGGGGATGTTCGAGCATAGCCGCACACGTCTTTTTAACTGCCGGATCATCTTCTGTCTGACCCAACAAATCTAGGCGAGTACGATATTCGATCCAGGGAGGACCGTCCAACAACCAATTCAATTGATCTTTCCAGCATCCTCTGCTCCTTGTCCGGGTAGACATGACCCTAGCACACTGAGCCGCGATTATTTTATAACTGATACAGTTCGCCGAATTTCGTGTGCAAATAGGCCATCAAGGCTTTGTGGCTGGGTGCCTGGCCTGTTACATGCTCCACCAGATCACGGGAGCGATAACGCATACCCTGGCTGTAAATATGGGTTGTCAACCATTGTAACAGCGGTGCGAAGTCGCCTTGCGCAAAGCTTTCTTCCAGGTTGGGGAGGTCTTCCTTGGCCTTGGCAAAAAACTGGGCTGCATAAAGATTTCCCAAGGCGTAAGTAGAGAAGTAACCAAAGCCGGCAAATGACCAGTGTACGTCTTGCAAGCAGCCCTTGGCATCGTCTGGCACCTTGATGCCGAGAAAATCCTCGAATAGCTCATTCCACGCCCCCGGAATGTCGGCCACATCCAATTCGCCAGAGATGATTGCCTGCTCGATTTCAAAGCGTAGCATGATGTGTAGATTGTAGGTCACTTCGTCTGCTTCCACGCGAATGTAGGAAGGTTTGACAGCATTGACTGCAAAGTAAAACTCCTCCATTGTCACGTCATGCAGGGTCTGAGGGAAAACCTGGCGAGCACGGGGGAAGAAATGACGCCAAAAAGCACGACCGCGTCCCACGAAGTTCTCCCACAATCGTGACTGGGATTCGTGGATGCCCAGGGAAACAGACTCGCCGCGAGGAGTGCCGTAATGCTCGATTGGGAGATTTTGTCCATACATGCCATGACCCGATTCGTGTAACACACCGAAAAATGCCTCGTTGAAAAAGTGTGAATTCCAGCGAGTGGTGATCCGTACATCACCGGGACCAAAGCGTGAAGCAAAGGGATGGGTCACGGTATCCAGCCGCCCGCTCATGTAGTCAAAGCCTATGGCGGCTGAGGCGGCCTGCGCGAAAAGGCGCTGACGGTCGATGGGGTATTCGCGATGAAGAATCTCGGTGCGGGGACGGATGGGTGAATCGGAAATAGCTTTAACCAGGGGCACCAGTTCAGCCCGTAGGCCTTGGAACAGCTGCTTCACATGGGCCGTAGTCTCGCCCGGCTCATATTCATCGAGTAAAGCATCATAGATGTTTTCTTCATAGCCGATGTATTCAGCCTTACGGCGAGTAAGGTCGATCAGTTTGGCAAGATGGGGCTGAAAGATACTGAATTCTGCTTTTTTGCGAGCCTCGACCCAGGCGCTTTGGGCCATGACAGAGCTGCGCGTGGTTTCTTCGACCAGTTCAGTCGGCACTCTGACAGCGCGGTCATATTGATGTTGCCATTCGCGAATATTGACGGCAGCATCACTTAAAGCATCTTCGACGATTTCGCTATCCTTTACAATCTCTAGAAGTTCACCAAAACGGGGCTGTGTCAATTTACGGTGATATTCACCGGAAAGATAGGCACTCTGGTCTGCTCGTAAAGTTTCACCGCGGGGAGGCATGTAGGTCTCACGTTCCCATCCCAGCACCGAATCGATGCTGCGCAAGAGCGTCAGTTCCTTCGATATCTTCCTGAGTTCGTCATAAGCCTGGCGGGGAGTTGTCATTTAAGTTTATCCTTATGTTTATTGTGATAGGTGACTGGCAATTGATTGTAGCCCAATATGCGTTCATAACAAAAAACGCCCCTCGCTTTGCGGCGGGGGGCGTCGTAGGCTGTTTGGGTAGGGTCAGCCGCCGAGATAGGCTTCCTTCACCTGAGGATTTTCTCGCAGTTCTTTGGCGGAACCTGCAAGCACGATAGTGCCGGTCTCCAAAACATAACCTCGATCGGCGATATCAAGAGCCAACAAGGCGTTCTGCTCGACCAACAAGATCGTCATGCCGTCGGCATTGAGTTCTTTGATCGTGTCGAAGATGAGGTCAACCAGCACCGGCGCCAGGCCCATAGACGGTTCATCCATGAGGAGGATGCGCGGACGCGCCATCAATGCACGCCCGGTGGCCAACATCTGCTGCTCGCCACCACTGAGCGTGCCTGCCACCTGGCTCTCCCGTTCATGCAAACGAGGGAACAGCGTGAAGACACGTTCCATGTCCGCTTTGATTCCAGCCGTGTCTTTACGGGTAAAAGCACCCATTTCCAGATTTTCGCGCACGGTCAGGCGCGAAAAGATGCGGCGGCCTTCCGGCACCTGGATGACGCCGCGGGTCACGACTTCGTGAGGCTTGCGTGTTGTCAAGTCTTCTCCCTCCAGGCGGACGACACCCTGGCGAGGATGTAGTATGCCGCTGATTGTCTTCAAGGTGGTCGACTTGCCAGCACCGTTGGCTCCGATCAAAGTCACGACTTCGCCCTCGTCTACCGTAAGAGAAATGCCTTTGAGGGCATGAATATTGCCATAGAAGCTGTGGACGTTTTCTAGTTCGAGTAATGCCATTCTACACCATCCCTCAGGCCGCCTGGGCCTCATGTTGGGTTGCAGCGCCGCGGCCTAGATAGGCCTCGATCACCCGCGGGTTACTGCGAACCTCTTCGGGTGTACCTTCGGCAATCTTTTTGCCGTAGTCCAACACTGAAATAAGGTCAGAAATTTTCATGACGACGCGCATGTCATGCTCGATCAGGAGAATGGTGATACCAAATTCATCTCGCAGATGTTTGATGAAGGCCGTCATCTCCTCTGTTTCGCTGGGATTCATACCGGCCGTCGGTTCGTCGAGCAGGAGCAATTTCGGCTCACTGGCCAGGGCACGTACGATTTCCAGACGCCGCTGTGCCCCATAAGGCAGATTCTTTGCCAGTTCATTTGCCTCCTCGACCATACCGACAAACTCCAGCAATTCCATTGCCTTTTTATGAGCTTCCCTTTCTTCTTGACGGGTATGAGGCGTGTTGAATACAGCGCCAACCCAGCCAGCACTCATGCGAGGATGCCGTCCAATGAGCACATTTTCCAGCGCCGTTAGATTCTGAAAAAGACGAATGTTCTGGTAGGTTCGGGAAATACCACGCCTGGTGATGACATCGGGGCGCAATCCGATCAAAGATTCACCATCGAGCAAGATATCGCCTTCAGTTACCTTGTAGAAACCGGTAACGCAATTGAACAATGTCGTCTTTCCGGCACCATTGGGGCCGATGACACTGTAGATCATTCGCTCATCCACGGAAATATTGAGCTCACTGACCGCGGTGAGACCACCGAATTGTTTCGTAACATTGACGACTTCGAGAATAGCCATAGTTGTCTCCTTTAAGATGTCTTCGCGGACAGGGCTTCAGCGATGATCTCTTCTTCCTCTTCATCTTCATGAAGCTCACGACGACGGGTCGCCTCGGGAATGAACCCTTCCGGCTTGACCAGCATCATCGCTACGAGTAGAGCGCCGTACATCAACATACGATAGTCGGCAAATTCGCGCAATAGCTCGGGCATACCTACGAGGATGAAGGAACCCGCCACCACGCCGGGCAGGCTACCGATGCCGCCGACGATGATGAGCGACAACACATTGATCGAGACAATAAGATTGAAGCTATGCGGGAAGATTGAGCCCAGTTTGGCAGCAAAAATGGCGCCTGAGAGACCAGCAAATGCAGCACCCGTAGCAAAAGCGAGGAGCTTGGTATTAACCAGATGAATGCCCATGGCCTCGGCTACATCCTCATCCTCACGCATCGCTTTCCAGGCGCGCCCAAGACGGGCGTCGCGGAGACGCCAGGCGACGTAAGCCACAAGAATGATGCCGAACAAGACAAGATAATAGACTTGCTCCGGGCCTTTGAACTCGTAGCCTCCGATACGTGCTTTCGGGATCTGAAGGATGCCCTGGGCGCCGCCAATGGTTGGTTTCAGCCAGTCGGAAAGGACGACGATTCGGATGATTTCACCGAAACCCAGCGTGACAATAGCGAGATAGTCACCCCGCATTTTCAGGACAGGGATACCGAGGATGACTCCGGCCAACAAGGCCATAAAAACGGCGATAGGGAGAACTGCCCAGAAGGACCACTCCAACGTAGCCAGCTTGCCGACCGTGGTGAGAATACCCATTGTATAAGCACCGATAGCAAAAAAGGCCACATAACCCAGGTCCAAAAGGCCAGCAAAGCCTACGACGATATTGAGGCCGAGTCCCATGATGATATAAATGCCCACAATCGTAAGAATTTCGCTGGGATAGGGGCCGAGGACTCTGGGAACGAGCAGGAGGATGATAGCCCCTAATACCCAACCCCCCATTTGAATACTGCGTTGGCGTCGGTTCGACATCTGTCCCAAGGCTTTGCCCGGGCGTTCCCCGTAGAAACTTCGCCAAACACTGTAAAGGGTAGTAACAGCGAAGATCAGGATGGTGCCCACCCAAGAGAGCCCTTTCTGTTCGAAAAAGAATTTATCGACAGGTTCAAACCAGTCACGACTGCCAAAGGTAATGCTCAATAGCTCCTGGAGAATGCCGACCAATGTGACGGTCGAGAATCCGATCACCAAAGCACGCCGTAGCCAGCTCGGAAGCAGAGTAAAGGCACCGCCCATGAGGCCGAGCACCCCACCACCACCAATCAAGATCAACAGGGACGGACTTATGTCTTCATGCCCAAAACTCAGAATTTCGAATAATTCAGGTGAAGCATTGATGAAGACCTCACGCAAATTGACATTGGTACCCAAAATCAGGAAGGCCGCTATCACCACACCAGAAACAAGACCGATGACGATCGCAAAAAGCAATGTTTTGAGTGTCTTGCTCGTCATGGCACGGTTAGCGCCATAGTAACTGAGAATGAGGGGGGTGATGAATAGGAGAAGCTGTCCCAGGGTGATGGTTTCTGCAATGATGTAACGTTCGTTGAAGGCGACGATCATCCCAACAAGGCTGATGTACAGAATGACAATGCCAGCGATGACCCCGTATTGAAGGGCATTTCGCCAGGTGAAAGTGGTTTCTTCTTTCATGATCGATTCTCCTCTATGCCTTTTTGTCGGAAAGGCGTTCGCCGAGAATGCCGGTTGGGCGGAAGATCAGAACCAACACAAGCATCAAAAAGGCGATAGCGTCTTTCAACTGGTAGGGTGAGCGAATGCCTAGGCCATCGAGCACCAGACTGGGCCCCAATGACTCCACAATGCCCAAGAATAAGCCGCCCAGCATAGCTCCCGGAACATTTCCGATGCCCCCCAAGACGGCGGCAGTAAAGGCTTTGATGCCGGGAATAAAGCCCATAAAAGCATTCACCTGCTTGAATAACATGGCATAGAGAATGCCAGCAGCACCGGCTAAGGCACCGCCAAGGGCAAATGTGTTGACGATGACACGGTCGACATCGATGCCCATCAGGGCAGCAGCTTCCTTATCTTCGGCAACGGCTCGCATCGCCTTCCCTGCTTTCGTACGCTGTACGTAGATGTACAAGCCTACCATCAAGATCACCGAGGCGACAATCACTACCCCTTGTGTTTTTAGAATTTTTATCCCGAAGAATTGCCAGGTTCCGGATAATTGTTTGATATCGGGATAGGTCTTGACGCCAGAGCCATACAGACCGCGATAAGTATATTGTAAAAAGAAAGAGGCACCAATGGCGGTGATCAAGGGGACGAGGCGGGGAGCGTTACGTAAAGGACGATAAGCAATGCGTTCCAATAAAACTGCTACCGACATCGAAACAACGACAGCTACACCCAACAAAATGAGTAAAGAAAGAATCCAATGATCTTCCGAAAAACCGGAATTGGCCAGAGCTACAGCTACAAAATATGCGGTGAAGACGCCCCCCGTAAACACTTCGCCATGGGCGAAATTGATCATGAATAAAATTCCGTACACCAGCGTGTATCCCAAAGCAATAAGAGCGTACACACTCCCCTGTGCCAAACCAAAAATAATGAAATCCCGCCAGACGTCATTGCTATATTTCCCAGCAGCCAACGTCTGTACCGCGCCATAAATGACGACGACGGCCAAAGCCGCCCCAATCAGCCACATTACAATATCAGTGGTGTCGTATTTACGAAAAAACCTCTGCAACATGGGCGAGGCCTCCATGAGTTGGGACAGGGACAAGCCAGGATAATCATTCCTGACTCATCCCTGCCAGTTCGGATGTTACGTTCGTATCAGGTAGGGACGCGAGCGCCCAAAACCTTGAAACAGGCGTTGAACAACAAACTTAGGGCCAGACGGGTACGTATTCGCCGTTCTGAATCTGGTTGATGACGATCTGAGGATCGGCGCAGTCACCATATTCATTACAGGTAATAGTGCCGGTGATACCCTTCATGCCGGAGGTGGCAAATAAAGCATCACGCAGAGCCTGGCGCCCGATGTACAGATTGCCATCAGCATCCTTCACAGCTACCTTCTCGACGGCATCGAGGAGCATGTTGGTGGCATCATAGGCATGGGCATGGAAGGCACTGAGGGGATCTTCGCCGTATTTAGCCTGATGTGCTTCCAGGAAGTGCTTACCCAGCTCGTTTTGGAAGGCCAGGTTGGGGCCAGAGATGTACATACCCTCAGCCGCTTCGCCAGCTGCAGCGATGAAATCGGGCGAGATCATGCCGTCAGAACCGGCCAGGACTGTATTCTCGAGACCAGCCACTTCTTTGGCCTGGCGGGTGATGAAGCCGCCCTCGGCGATGAAGATGGGGTAGTAGAGGTAGTCCGGCTTGTTGACGGCGATGCTGGTGAGCACAGGACGCATGTCCGTGTCACCGACGTTTACTGCTTCTTGTGCTACGATCTTGCCGCCCAATTCGGTGAAGACGTCGGCAAATACTTGCTGTAATTGCTCGGCATAGGGGCTGCCATCATGGATGGTTGCGGCGGTGCGGGCACCGACGACGTTGTAAGCAAACTCAGCCATGGCGCGGCCCTGCACCTTATCGTTGTGGGCAGTACGCAGGTAGCCAGGTTGGTGGGTTGCAGGATCGGTAAGGGAGGGAGCAGTGTTGGAAGGCGAAATCAGGACCATACCGGCATCACTGAGGATGGCGGCAGCAGGTTCGCCGGCACTGGAGCAGTTGGTGCCGATTACACCCAGGAGGGTGCTATCCGACGCCAGTTTCGTGGCGGCAGTCTGGCCGCCTTCAGCACTACAAAGTGAATCTTCACCCACGAGCTCGACAGGATGCCCAAACACTTCGCCGCGGTCGTCGATGGCAATTTCAATACCACGACGGGAGTCGACACCCAAGGTTTCATTGGGGCCACTCACGACAAGGGCATAGCCGATGCGGATGGGATCGTTGGGGCCAATCTTAACCACACCCAGGGGATCCGTGGGGGGTTCAGCGACCGTGGGAGGTTCGGCGGCGCCACTGGTCTTTTCGCCCAGGAGACCTGTAGCTTCGGACCAATAAGGCACGTATTCGCCATTCTGAATCTGGTTGATGACGATCTGAGGATCGGCGCAGTCACCATTTTCGTCACAGGTGATGTTGCCGGTGATGCCAGGCATGTCTTTGGTCGCATAGAGGGCATCACGCAGGGCTTGCCGACCGACCATGATGCTTCCATCTTTGCCCACTTTGGCGACCTTTTCGATCGCATTGAGGAGCATGTTGGTAGCATCGTAAGCATGGGCATGGAAGGCGCTAAGGGGGTCTTCGCCGTATTTAGCCTTGTGCGCTTCCAGGAAGTGCTTACCCAGCTCGTTTTCGAAAGCCAGATTCGGGCCAGAAATGAACATACCCTCTGCCGCTTCGCCAGCTGCTGCAATGAAATCCGGGGAAATCATGCCGTCAGAGCCGGCCAAAACGGTGTTTTCTAAGCCAGCCACTTCTTTGGCCTGACGCGTGATGAAGCCACCCTCAGCAATGAAGATGGGGTAGTAGAGATAATCAGGCTGGTTTACTGCAATACTCGTGAGTACGGGACGCATGTCCGTATCACCAACATTCACCGCTTCTTGTGCCACGATTGTGCCGCCCAATTCGGTGAAGACGTCGGCAAATACTTGCTGTAATTGCTCGGCATAAGGGCTGCCATCATGGATGGTTGCAGCAGTGCGGGCACCGACGACGTTATAAGCGAACTCAGCCATGGCGCGGCCCTGCACTTTGTCGTTATGGGCAGTACGCAGGTAGCCAGGTTGGTGGGTCGCCGGATCGGTGAGAGAGGGTGCAGTGTTCGAAGGCGAAATCAGGACCATGCCGGCGTCACTGATGATAGCGGCGGCGGGCTCGCCGGCGCTGGAGCAGTTGGTGCCGATCACACCCAGGAGGGTGCTGTCCGACGCCAGTTTCGTGGCGGCAGTCTGGCCGCCTTCAGCACTACAGAGTGAATCTTCGCCCACAAGCTCGATCGGATGACCGAGTACATCGCCACGGTCGTCGATGGCAATTTCAATACCGCGACGGGAGTCGACACCCAAAGTCTCATTGGGACCACTCACAACCAGGGCATAGCCGATGCGAATGGGGTCGTTGGGACCCACTTCGACGCATCCCAGAGGATCGTCACAAGTGAGTGTCTCTTCGACTTCCTTCGGCGCTTGCGTGGGCGCTGCAGCCTCAGTTGCCACCGGCGCTGTGGTCGGGGCTGGGGCTTCAGTAGTCGCTGCTTTATCGCCACCGCCACATGCGGCAAGAACGAGTGCCAGCACGACCACTGCCATAAGGGTCAGCCATTTCGTGTGTTTCATACGCTTCTTCTCCTTCAAGTAGAACGTGGATGAAAGGATAGATTAAGCAACGACAATAGCCGTTGCAGAGATCGCCAGATTCAACCGCTTCGAGCGCAGTTTCCGCCACTTTCCTTAACCCAACCCGCTTCATTGAGAGCTTGACGAAAGATAAGGAAGCGTGGGGATGAGCAACAGTATAGCGTCAAATGAGAATTTGTCAAACATGACCAGGGAGCAAAATGAAGGATGCGCAAGATATATCAAGTTCGGAAGCCTATTTTTAAGCGCGAAAGAGGAGTCCTTTTGACCTTTTTTGCCCGTTTTTCTCTGCAATCTCAGCCAGACATGACAACGATCTGGCTATCAAATCATGGCCGATTTTTGGCGACCTGTGCCAGACTGCGCTATGATGAGGATATAACCTGTCACATCGAGACTATTTATTCTTTCCCGGCGTAATCCGGGATAAGCAGCTGCAGATGAATATAGCCAATGAGCGTTGTAGCACTTTAGATAATCTATATCTTTTCGTGAGGAAATACTATGTCTTTTGAAAAAATTGTTGTTCCCACTGACGGTGAAAAAATCACCATTAGTGATGGTAAATTGAATGTTCCTGACAATCCCATCCTTGCTTTCATCGAAGGCGATGGGACTGGTCCCGATATTTGGGCGGCTTCGGTACGTGTTCTTGATGCTGCGGTTGAAAAGGCCTACGGTGGTAGCAAAAAGATTGCCTGGATGGAGGTCTATGCCGGGGAAAAGGCTGTACATACTTATGGTGAAGGAGTATGGCTACCTCAGGAAACGTTGGATGCGTTTCGTGAGTATCTGGTCGGCATCAAGGGTCCCCTCACTACGCCGATTGGCGGCGGTATTCGTTCTCTCAACGTCGCTTTGCGGCAAAAACTCGATCTGTATGTCTGCCTCCGGCCTGTGCAGTACTTCGAAGGAACACCCAGTCCCGTCAAGCATCCGGAACTGATCGATATGGTCATTTTCCGGGAAAATTCTGAGGATATTTACGCCGGTATTGAGTGGCAAGCAGGCACTCCCGAGGTTAAAAAAGTTATCGATTTCTTGATCAATGATATGGGTGTTAGCAAGATTCGCTTCCCCAACACTTCCGGCATTGGTATCAAACCGGTTTCGCAAGAAGGAACTTACCGTCTCGTACGTGATGCCATCCAATATGCTCTGGACAATGATCGCAAGTCGGTGACCCTGGTGCATAAAGGCAATATCATGAAGTTTACGGAAGGTGCTTTCCGTGATTGGGGATACCAGGTTGCCAAGGAGGAGTTTGGCGCTGAGGAATTCGGTGGGGGCCCGTGGTGCAAACTACCCAACGGTCTCATTATCAAGGATGTCATCGCCGATGCTTTTCTGCAGCAAATCTTGACACGGCCAGCGGAGTATGACGTCATTGCCACCCTCAATCTCAACGGTGATTATATCTCCGATGCCCTGGCGGCACAGGTGGGGGGTATCGGTATTGCCCCGGGTGCCAACATCAATTACGAAACCGGCGCCGCGATTTTTGAAGCCACACACGGCACTGCCCCCAAATACGCCGGCCTCGACAAGGTCAATCCCTCTTCCGTGATTCTTTCGGGCGAAATGATGTTCCGCTACCTGGGCTGGGACGAGGCTGCGGACCGAATTATCGAGTCGATGAAGAAAACCATTGCTGCTAAGGCTGTCACTTATGACTTCCACCGCTTGATGGAAGGAGCCACCCTGCTCAAGTGCTCGGAATTCGGTGATGCTTTGATCGCCAATATGTGATAAAAGCAAGCCTTCAGCGAATTTCTCGCAACAAAAGAACCCTGGCCAATGTTACTGGCCAGGGTTCTTTTGAGAGAGAGGAGGAGGAAAGGAGCTAATAAGGAGGAACCACCGCATTCCTTATTAATTTGGCCTTACGGCCTTTCTATGCATTTATCATAGCACGGGAACATGAAAATAAAGTGAATGAGGGGTTGGGAATGGTTTAATGTTCGAGGAATAGTCAATAGTCCTTAGTTGATGGTCGTTATCTTGAGCTCACGCTGGGTGCTCCGCACCAACGCAACAGCCACATTGCTTGCAGACCTCTCGCGTTCATCGCATCCGTGATGCGATGGACTTAC
>JAADFV010000009.1 GCA_013152695.1 Chloroflexota bacterium
GTTGCTTGTGGGAGGGGCGGAGCTGGAGGAGATGGCGCAGGCCCAGCGATACGCTCGTTACGCGGCATACGGGCTTGCCGCCATGGCGATTCTCGATGCAATAGTCCCCGATCCATCAAGCGCGGGGAAGATGCAGAAGGAGGTCGAGCGGGGACAAGCCCCAAGGGGCATTGACCGGATCGATGGTCCACATCCGGGAAATGTAGAGGAACCCCATATTCACTATGAGGATGGCACTGCCTCGACTCAAAGCGGTGGTGTAAGTCACGATAGTAAGGGGGTACCCAATCCGAGCAACAAGATCAGGAAGTGGCTTGAGAGTCATGGCTGGACTCCACCGTGAGGAGGATAGTTTATTCACGAAAGAGGAAACACGTGGATGAGGGCTTAGACATGAGTGAAGCTGCCTTCATCGAGTCGATCGATGGCTGCTTTCCTTACCACGACGAAGCGCGCTGGAAGAGACTTATTGATGAAGGTGTGCGAATCTCCCCCAATGCAGCGTTTATGATTTACCACGAACTTGTACGAGTGCCGCAGAGCGTAAACGTGGGTGAGAACGTGCTTGTTTGCATCCTCGATTACCTGGATCGTAAGTTGAGACATCCAGCAAAGGAACAGATTTCAGCGGTATGTCGGCTTTTAATCCAAGGACGACGGCTGAGTTTGGAAGAAGCAATAGAGGGAATTCGGAGTATGGCTGAATATACGGGTGCCTATGATCTCCTGAATATTTTCTACTTCTCTTGCGAGCATGACGAGGAAATCGATAGAGAGTACCAGAAGGTCGTTGATGAATGGAAGTGTCTGCGAGGAAAACAGTAGGGTCATTTGCCATCCCTCAGAGTTCCGGAGTTACGGGGACGCCATACTTAAATAGCATCCATTAACCCATTGTGCAATAAATAATGGGTTATGGCGATGCCTTTTGGGCCAAGCATTGTGCCTGATATGCGACTCCTGCACGGCATCCGCTCTTGACACCATGCCCTTGATGCCGTAGCATTTCTCTCGCCGTCCTCCGCTCTTTGGCAGATTTATCTCGCGCGATCCGGTGGGCTATGTGGACGGCATGAATCTGTATGCCGGCTACTTCGCCCCGAACGCCACCGACCCCACCGGCACGATGAGGATCACGGTTTCGTCTGGAACCACTGTCATCACCCGCAACCCAGACCGCGCGCGCCGGATCTTTCGAGGACGCCCCGGCGCCATCGTCATCTTCATCGGATACATCGGCGGGGGCGGCGGGAGTGCGGACACAACGGATGCCGGCAGCGATGTCATGTATGGTTTGATGGGCTGGGTGGGAACGCAGGTGAAGAACTGGAAGGTCCCCGGCCGCTACGGCGACCCGGATAAGCCCGGCCAATGGTCCAACATGTTCGAGGAGACAGACAAGGCCGGCGGCAACTGGAAACGGGCGGAGGATATGGCATTCCATACGGCGGTCAGCGCTGTGGAGGGGGTCTTCGGTGGCTCTGCCGCGTTCGCGGAGTCTATGCTGGGGGGCTTCGTGGGTGATCGGGTGGCATACTGGGATGAGATTGCGAGGAGAGACGCAAGCCATGAGGATGAAGCGTTGCTTGTGGGAGGGGCGGAGCTGGAGGAGATGGCGCAGGCCCAGCGATACGCTCGTTACGCGGCATACGGGCTTGCCGCCATGGCGATTGACGCGATCACGGACGCCAGTAATAGCGAAGCGGACAAATTTGGCGATAAGCCAGAAGACATGGACGACTATCTTGGCTTCGAGGGGGAGAGGGTTCCAGATGGCCCCAACACACCTGGGAGAGGCAAGGTGATATGGAAACCCAATGGGAACACGAAAATAACCTATGAAGCACATCCATATGATGCTGGCGCTGGCGCTCCGCCTTCTCACACCGGACCTCATTGGCACGTGGATACACCAACAATGACGCACAAGACATACGTGCCTGGCGATCCGATCCCAGGTCAGTGAGAAACATTTTTCTGTGCAAAAACAGCGTCTGATCGCTGTACTGCATCGGGGAGTTGATTTGGACGTTGCCTGCAAACCAGATGGTTCGTGACCATTGGGCTATAGGCAACATAGTTCTGGCTGGAGTGAGAGAATGAGAGCCGAGGCGAAGAGAGTCCTGAGCAATTGGGTTCGCGAAGCCACTTCTGGTATCGGCGCACTGCCGGAAGGCTGTGATGCTGCCGACTGGATTGCAGACCGCTTTCTCCAATGGTGGTTTGGGGACGCCCAAGATACGATAGAAGAACGCATCAGGGACGCAGAGACTGCAGCGTCAGTGATCCAAGGCGAACTCAAGCGCCACGGGGGATGGGACAAGTTCGGTGATAGTCTCCACGCGCTTTGCCATCTTGGTGATGCCCTTTCTGAACTGCGGCAGATGATTATCACAAAGGAAGGTTGAAATAGCTTGCACTTAATTTGAGTAGTTCCGGGGATGCCATCAATCCGTAAATCAGTGACAGTATATTCTATTAAGCCAACATTTTCTGGGGAGGGTCGATTGGTCAGGCAACCGAACGGCATAGAGCTGCGCGAATCGACTCTCCCTGCCCCTTTGGAGGAAACCCATGACTAAAAAACAGATTCCCAAGATCACAATAAGCCGGTGGGACGGCTGTCTGCTGCCGCGGGACGAGATCCGGGCATCCTTGCTGTATCTGGCTCACAAAACAGGAAAGACCGTCCGGTTCGGCAGGTATCCAGGCGAGCCAAGATACAGTTCCCGCATCGTCAATGTCTTCATCTGCGCCCGGGACAACCAATACGGGGATGCCGGCATCAGCGCCGTCACGATTCGGGGTCAGGACTACGTGTTCTCCAATGTCCAACGGAGCCTGTGTCTGGAACTCAAGGGCGAATACATCCTCGATGACAACAGCACGACGATTGCCGTGGTGGACCGGAACAACATCATCATCCGCTTCGAGATCACGGCGGCGGACAACGATAGTGCGCGCGCGATCCTTGCCTACGTGGTGGAAAGGGCGATCCCGCTGCTCCGTTTCGATGTGGAGGAGGTTGTGGAGTCGCGT
This sequence comes from Chloroflexota bacterium, assembly GCA_013152695.1. The sequence continues at coordinate 3,040 of JAADFV010000009.1, forward strand.
AAAGACGAAGCCGAGGGGCAATACCGGCAGTTCTTCAGCGCCGCTCTGTCGGAACGGGTCGAGGCGAAGCGCAACGAGAACCTTCAGGCGGAGCGGGATGCCGAGAACCACTATCACAGTCTGATCGCTGCCGAACGCCTGCGAATCACCACA
>JAADFV010000010.1:0-9247 GCA_013152695.1 Chloroflexota bacterium
CAGATTCCACCTGGTTTACAGCGATTTATCATTCCCCTCTCTTCGATGTTATAATTTCAGTGTTGTTCAGCCATCATCTCATACAGCGAGGAAGAAAATGACACAACCGATGCTGTGGGCCACACTCTGGGTCGATAGCATAGATCGCCGAGAATGGCCCAAACGAGTCAAACAAGCCCTCAATCTCGACGGTGTTGCCCAGATCAATTCGGACCTTCGAAGTGGAAAGGTTCGGGTAAGGTATGATCCCAACCGGGTTACTATTTTTCAGTTGAGTGCTCATTTGCGCTCGGCCGGCTTATAGCCTTATCACCTCTATTTCTTCAGTTAAACCTACCATCGCCTGGCACTGGTAGGTTTTTTTGTATAGCAATGCCCCTACAATTGGTAGCGTGTTGTTGTTTTGGCACATAACTGATACAATTTGCCATGTGGTTCGTTTTGCTATCATTAAACTGAACTATGTCGAAACTTTTTTAGATAATTTTATCCACACCTCGCCCACGCACACATATGCGCTATCATCATTTTCTCCTTCTTGGTTTTGTCCTGCTTCTTCTTAGTTGTACAAATTCGGGCAGCCGGCTTCGCGCCACCCCAACCCCAGAGATTCTTCCTACCCTGGCACCAACTCCGACTCCGACACCTCGTATACCCGGCGCTCACGGCACATTCAACCGAATTTTGCAGAGACAGAGCCTCATTATTGGTTTGATCGCCGATCCTGCCGCTCCTTTCGTCCAGGGCGATTCAGACACCGCTCTAGACGGGCTTGATATTCTTCTTGCCGATGCTTTGGCAAGGCAGTGGATCGGTCGTGCCAACGCTCTGGCCTGGCGGACTCAGGCCACCCCGGCAGACCTGGCAGCAGGTCGAGTCGATCTGTTGATGGGCGGGCTTGTGCATACACGCGCCGATGAAGCCGAGATCGACTTCAGCCAGACCTATTGGTACGTCAATGACCAACCCATTGCCATTGGTTTACCTGCTAACGACAGCCTGATAAGAGATCTTGTCAATCTTGGTCTGCAAAATTTGGTGCTGGATGGACAATGGGACGAAATTGTGCGAGCAACGACCGGTGCTGCTCCTGACTTCATCCCCGAATTGTGGCAGCCCCCCTTACCCGCCATCACCGAGCTTGTGTCTCACTCTCCCGCCTCATCACAAACATCACGTCTACAACCTGGCACACCCCTCCGTATTGCCTATCAAAATGAGCCTGGCTTTGTGCTCAGTCCCGATACCGAGCCTCCCAAGGGCTATCTACCAGACCTCGCACGTGAACTTAGCCGGCGCCTTACCGGTAGCAGCCAACCGCTTCTCCTCTCTTATCCTCGCCAACCCGGTCTTACTTTTCATGCCTTCGACATTTATCTGGGACCTATTGCACACGCCTGGAGTTTGGAGAGTGAAGCCGATTTTTCGCAAACATATTATGGAGACGGTTTGGTTCTCATCGCCCGTCCGGGCAGCAATGTAACGAAACTGGCTCAGCTCGACCGCCGCCCCCTCGCTCTCATTCAAACCCCAACCAGCCTGGAACTCTATAACGCCGCCATCAGCCAACTCGGCATAGAGCCCATTTTGTTCCCTGTTGATGATACTGAGACCGCCCTTGCCTTACTCGAGGACAGCAAGATCGATGCGATTCTGTTGCAGGGCTACCCGGCTGCACGTTTGTTAGCGGCACGCATTCCCGATGCTTACCTCGCCGCGGGGCGACAGGGGAAAACCATCCCGATGGCCATCGCCTTACCTCCCAACGATAGCACATTGCGCGATGCGGTCAATCTGGCTCTACAAGACATGGCCAGCGATGGTTTTCTTGCCAATCTCCATAGTAAATATTTCGGCGGCGATCCCCCTTATCCTATCGAACATTGGCCCCTACGGTGACAATACAACCAACGTCTTCACACAAAACACCTCTCGTGCGCCAACGTATTATCATTATTATTGCCATCCTTTTACTTGTCGGTGGCACCCTTGCCTTATATTTTGCCTTTAGAGCCAAATCGAGCCCGGAACCTCCCCCTGAAGTTACATTTGAGGCCAGCCAAGAAGGCGAATTTTTAATCATTGTCACTGCCTTCTTACGTACCGGTGGCGATCCACAGCCTATTGGTGGTGTTCTTGCCAATGACCTTCGCCAACAGAGCGAAGCTCCCGTTCGGGTGGAAATGCTTCCCCGAGCCCCTGATCCCGCAACAATTCCCGATATCCTCACCACCTACAATCCCCGCATCTTCATCACCGGCTCCTATAACGCCGAAGATATCCACGCTACTGTTATCTTCACCCCTCCCACCGAACTCCCTCCATCCCCGGATGCGGCCGCCAACGGCAACACAGCCTTATTTCCGCCCCTTACCCCTGTTCAATATCAGCTGTACGCCCCCCTGGGCAGCGAGCATCCTCTTCGTTATCTACAAGCCTGGGTTCAGGCCCAAAGCTTATTCTGGCGAGGCTATTACACAGATGCTCTTGCTCCCCTGAGCACGGCCAAAAGTCTTCTTCCGCCCTCCATTCCTCTCTCTGATCGGACGGCTATGGACCACTTTGCCGCCACGATCAACTGGCAACTCGGCTATATTGCCGGACCTGTTCAGGGTAACTGGCAGGCTGCACAAGACTTGTTCCGTGACGCGCTCCGCCTTAACCCCAACGATCCGACTGCTGCTTTAGGGCTCGCTGCCGCCTTCGCACAACTGAGTAATCTGGAGCATGCCGCCCTCCTCCTTCGCCAAACCCTGCGCGAGCACCCAGACTCCTGGCAAATCTACTTTGCTCTGGCCCAAATCGATATCCAGCAAGGCGATACCGCCACCGGTTTTAGCCATTACGAACACGCTATCTCCCTCCTGCAAAATGATACCTCCCCGGCCGCTCAGCAAGCCTTGGCCGATGTCTATTTCAATCGCGGCTACCAGCTCCTCAACCTCGGCGAATACGACAAAGCACAAAGCGACTTCCAAAAAGCCCTCGATTTAGGGCGAGATGATATTTACGTTCAGGGTAATCTTGGCTGGGCCGCCTACATGGCCGGCGACTACGAAACAGCCATTCGCGCCAGTGCTGCCGCCCGTCAGCTTGCACCGCAACGCCCCGATCTTGCCTTCAATGAAGCTCTACACCTTCTCGCAGCCGGGCAGATCGATGCGGCTCGTACCGCCTACCGCGAAGCCATCGACCTCACCCTCAGCCTGGATGATACCCTTACCCGCAGCACTTATTTCGGCGTCGCTTACAAAGACCTTGCCGACCTGCAGCAACGCCAGCCATCTCTGAGTCAAACGATTAAAGAAATCCAACAAGAAATCGATATAGCCAACGGCTGACAAAATCACTATTCCTAACCCTCCCCTCAATCCCCCCACCGGAGGTCCTCTTATGTCGAAAAAACACTCCTCCATTTGGCTACTCTTGGTGGCTCTCGGTCTTACCCTCTTGTTAGCAGGTTGTAAGAATTCTGAAGAAACGGCGGCACCTACACCCGTCGCCCAGCCTGCTGCAACCCTCGCCAGTAGCTCAGCCAGCGAGACCCCCTTGCCTTCGGGTGCCAATCCTGCACCGCTCTCCCTCCGCATCGAAAACGCCCTGCGTCCTACGATCGATCCGGCGTGTCTCGAAGGCGATGCTGATACCTTCCAGATTCGCTCTGCACCTCTACCTGCTGCCGGTCTGGAGCCTGGATTCAATTACCTCTTTTGTGCTGTCGGAGCAGGAGACGGCGCTACTGTCGATTTCATCCTGGTCAATCCCGAAGGTGTAGAACGGACTTACCAGGCCACGAGTTTTGTTCAGGACGGCATGACAGTAGCCCCTCTTTCTCTGCGCCTTACCCCTGCTGATCCCGCCGGAACCTGGACACTTAAGGCTCAGAGTGCCGGTCTCGTAGCTCAGATCAGTTTTAACGTACAGCCTCCTTCCCGGCCTTTTATTGCACTTGGAGAACCCATTGCCGATAACGCCCAGCTTATCCGGGCGGGGATTGGTGGACTTCCCCCTAATGGTGCAGCGCGCTTCGCCCTTTACAGCTTTACCGACCTCCGCCGCACCCAACCAGATGTGGCCGATGCAGTATTGCTTATCTCGACACGTTTGGCCGCCGATGACACAGGCCGGGCCGATCTCGAACTCGATGTAGCCGATCTGCCCGCCGGTCCCTACCTCTTACTCCTTCTCCCTGCCGATGTCGATTTGGGCACACCCCCCACCATCCATCTGCCCGAACAAGAGAACCTCGTCATTGCCGCCAACATTACTCGCCCCCAGACCGAGGATAAGCCCGGAGTCCCCGCCGAAGAGGCTGGTACTTCTCCTGAAAGCGCCCCTCTCGTTTCTGCCGAAGAAGCCATTCCTCCTGAACCGCAACCTGTAGCCAATGGCGGTGGCTTACCTGAAATCTTCCATGTGAACCTTCCTGCCGCACAACTACCTGCTTGCGAGCAGACGAATGCACCTCAATTGCAGCTGTGGCCCAGCGCTGGTGAGATCGGGCAATGGTGGTATGGTTGTGCCAGCGGCTTTAGTCCCGGCGAAACCATTCAGTTCACCGTCAAACAGGCTAATGGGCAACGCACTGTCTTTCCTATCACCGCCGGTGCCAGCGGCACGGCCCCCTTCCGCTGGTATTCCGCTCCCGGCGAGGGCGCGGGCGAGTATCGCATTGTTGCCCAGGCTGCCAGCGGCAAGGCTACTCTCAATTTCACCATTGATTCCACTTCGAACCCGCACATCCTCGTCTTCCCTCATGACTTTCGTACCAGTATCGGCGGTGAGTTATACCTCTCCGGATTCCCTGCCCAAAGTACGGTGCCCCTTGCCCTTTATCGCTTGGATAAACAGGGTAACGGCGTCAAGATTAAAGAGTGGAACGTCAAGACGAATAAATGGGGCGCTTACAAAGCTGATTTCATTCAGGCCTTTGGCCTCGATGCCGGCCAGTACGCCGTGATCGCCCAGGGAGCCACTGCCTACCGGTTCTCCGGCATCGATTTGGCCGTTAGTGCGATTGACTTTTTCAGCTACAATGATACTCCCGATCCCGCCCTGGAGTTCTATACGCTTTATGTAGGACGTACAGAGGGTGCACTCATCGCCCGAGAACCAGAACCAGCGACGCCGGCCCCCATTCCCACTGCCACGAGTATCCCCCCTACCCCCGGCCCTGACGCCCTTACCCCCATTCCGGCAACAGCCACCAGTGTTCCCTCCGAGATTCCTCCCCTTACCGTCAGCATCGACGAAGATGTCAGTGCCCCTCCCACCTGTCCCGACATACCGGCCGGACAGCCAGGCATTTGCCTGGTCCCGAACATCGTACCTCGCGGGACCTTCGTGGCGATGATCATGCATGATTTTAGCCCTGGCACCACCTTCCGTATCACCATTACGCCCCCCAATGGTGTGCGTGTCATTCTCAGCGAAAAAGCAGATGCCAATGGCTATAGCGATGCCTTCTGGTATGCACTCAATGATGAAAAATTGGGTAAATACAAGGTAAGCATTCGTGGTGGCGGCCAGAAATTTAGCAGTAGCTTCACCATTGTCAAACCGCAGCAACCCCATGTCGTTATTCAGCCTCAAGCCCCCGAAGCAGGCACACCCGTTATCATCAGTGTCGCCGGTTTTGAACCTCGCGAGGAACTACTAATTGCTCGCTATCAGAGTACCGGCACTGAAAATGGCCAGGTGCAATTCAAACGTCTCGACGTCACCTCCCTCACGACCGGCGGCATTGGTGGTGGTCAGGAGCTTTTCCGTACTCGCGCCAAACAGCAAGGCCAGCTTTTCCTCGTACGGGTCTATCGTCCCGGCCAACCAGAGGCACTGGCGCAAGCCGTCTATCAGGTGGGTAAACCCCTGAATATGCACTATTCCTTTGCCTGGGCCCAGAATTTCCAGGAAGGGCAATAGCATCGATTATCTCCGTGCATGGCGGATGTTAAAGCTGCCATGTACGGAGATTCCTACTCTGCAGCGTGGTCATCCCGGAGCTGTATTTGGTCAAACTTCATCTCCAATAAGAAGTGGTGAAAACATAAAAAATACCTCAGTATCTGATGTAGCGCATAGCAAAAAATTTATTTTTGTGCCATAATAAGAGCAAAGGGTTACTTGCTTCTGTCTTCGGCCAACTCTCCTTTTTCATAATCATCAATATTGGAGGTGTATCATGTATAAGCGGATTCTTGTACCGCTGGACGGCTCGAAACTTGCCGAAAGCGCCCTCCCTCATGCGAGAGAGGTGTGTACAGAAACTGCCGAGATTTTGCTGCTCGAGGTCATTCGTCTGCCCATGCCGATCATGACGCCAGATATCAGCATGAGCCTGCCTGTTGTCGACACCGAAGAGCTTAAGAATGAGGCGCGGGAGTATTTGAAAGGAGTGGCTGGCAAGCTTAAGAAAGAAGGATTGCGGGTGAGCTATGACGTCGTTGAAGCAGATGATGTCGCTGATGCCATCGTCAACTATGCTCGCGAGCACAATGTCGACCTCATTGTACAATCGACCCATGGTCGCGGCGGCCTCAGTCGCCTGGTTTTTGGCAGTATTGCCGAAGGCGTTCTGCGTAAAACACCCTGCCCGGTGATGTTTATTCGTGCCTGAATACCTCCATACAATCGCAAAGAGAGGAATCACGTGGAAAGCAAGCCGCTTGCCTTGTTATGGCTGCTTGTGGGGGGACTTTTTTTGCTGTGGATACCTCTTTCCTACGCACAACCAGCCAATCTTCTTGCCAATCCTGGTTTCGAAACAGGTGATCTGAGCGGGTGGAGTAAATATGGGGGGAGTGTGTCTGTGGTGGCAGCACCACAGCCTGTTCATAGTGGTGCTTTTGCTGCCCAGCATCAGGACTCAAGTAGCGACCGCTCGAAGTGGCTCAAACAAACGATTGCAGTGGCAGGGAATAAGAGCTACGATTTCAGCGCCTGGGTGTTTGTGCCAGACACAACCCAGGCCGATGTATTTTTAAGGGTGGCGTGGTATAGCAGCTCTGATTGCCATGGATCGCAGCTTAGCACTGTCGATGGGGATCATGGCGATAGTGCCAAAAGTAATGCCTGGCAACAACTCCGGGGTCAGGCCACAGCGCCCACCAGTGCACAATGCGCCCAGTTACGGCTGGTGCTGGCCCCTGCTGCCGGCAAGGATCCCACAGTGTATTGGGATGATGCTTTGTTTGCCGAAGAAATACCGGCGCCTGCCACGGCGACGCCAACTTCCATTCCCCCTAACAGCGTCACTCTCAACGAATTTCTGGCCAGCCCCAAGAATATCGACTTCGATGGCGATGGCCAGGCCAATTTGTACGACGAATATATCGAGCTCTACAATCCCCAGGCTCAGGCGATTGCACTGGGAGGTTGGTGGTTGGATGATATCGACGGCGGTAGCAGGGCTTACGCTATTCCCAAGGGCACAGTCATTTCGAGCCACGGCTTCCTTCTCTTCTTTCGTGCCGAGACGGGCATTGCTCTCAACAACAATGGTGACACCGTGCGATTACTCGCGCCCGATGGTACCTCCCTCATTGACTCCTTTACCTACAGCCGCAGTAGCGCTGACATACCCTGGTCTCGTACCAGCGATGGTGCTGGAACATGGACAGAAAGCTACCCTCCCAGTCCCGGTGGCCCTAATCTCGCGCCCACTGCCACCTCAACCCCAACGGCGACGCCGACCGCCACCCCCACAGCGACGCCAACCACGCGTCCGACTCACACAGCTACGCCTACTACCCGACCAACCCCCACGGCCACACCGACTGCCATCCCCACAGCAACGCCGACCACGCGTCCAACTCATACAGCAACGCCGACCACGCGACCGACTCACACGGCTACGCCGACCGCCACACTAACTGCCACCGCCAGTCCTACCCCCATTCCCACGGCAACAGCCACGATCACCCCCTCACCCACACCCTATCCTTCGCACATCTTCCTCAACGAATACCTTCCCGCTCCTCACAGCGGCGCCAGCGAGTATGTCGAGCTCTACAACGGCAACCCCTTTGCCGTCGACCTCGCTGGCTGGCAGATCGACGACATCGAGGGTGGCAGCCCACCCTACACCCTTCCCCCAGGCACGAGCATTCCCGCTCGTGCTTATCTTTTGGTCACCCGCACCTTCGGCTTGAACAACAGCGGTGATACCGTACGTTTGTTGAGGCCGGATGGCAGTGTGCGGGATAGCCACACCTACACCAGTAATCCCGGCAGCGATGTCGCCTGGTCACGGGCGGGCGATGGCGCCTCCACCTGGACTGATAAATACCCGCAGACACCCGGTGCCCGTAACGAACCAGCCACCATCACCCTCAGCGGGTACCTCTACCGGGGAGTTCCGCCCGATGTTAGCCAGCCTTTTTCGGGGCAATATATCGGTCTTTACGGCGCTGACACGGCCCGAGATGTCGCCATCTGGCTTGCCAATGCTTACACCCGTGCTGATGGCAGCTACAGCCTTACTTTTGCTACCGGGCAAGCCCTATACCGCCTTTACACGCTGCGCCCCGCGCCCTTGCCCGACTACACCCCCACCGGTGTCACATCTCCTCTTGGCCAACTCTTTCCCCCCAATCGCATACGCTTCGACCATCCGGCGACAGGAAACTATCCCGACAACAACTTCTGGCTGGCTCCTTTGCCGACACCTCCCGCTCCTTTGAGCGTTACCCTTAACGAATTTCTGGCCAGTCCCAAAAATATTGACTTCGACGGAGATGGTCAGGCTGATTTACACGACGAATACATCGAACTCTACAATCCTCAAGACGAGGTAGTACCTTTAGGAGGATGTTGGTTGGATGATGCTGATGGTGGGAGTAAGCCTTTTATCATTCCGGAGGAAATCTACCTTCCTGCGCACGGTTTTTTGCTCTTTTTCCGTTCTGACACGGCTATCGTCCTTAACAACAGTGGTGACACAGTCCGTTTGCTTGCTCCCGACGGTACAACTGTGATCGACTCCTTCAGTTATGACCACAGCACCGCCGATATCCCCTGGTCTCGTACCGTCGACGGTGCTGGCACCTGGACGGAAACTTATCCGCCTAGCCCCGGTGGGCCTAATCTTGCCCCGACACCTACCCTGACGCCCACCACCTCGCCCACCCCTACCCCCACTCCCACGGCATCCCCTACCCTTGTCACCACACCGACAGCGACTCCCTCGCCGACGTTCACTCCCTCGCCGACTCCGACACTTCTGCCCTCGCTTAGCCCTACTGCCACG
>JAADFV010000010.1:9261-29204 GCA_013152695.1 Chloroflexota bacterium
TACGAGCACTCCTTCGGCCACGCCAAGTCCCACCCGTACTGCTACTCCGACCCCCACGGCGGAGGTGGGCTCGGTATCATTGCCAACTGTCTTCATCAACGAATTCTTGGCGGCGCCCCGCGCTATCGATTTTGATCACAACGGCATTGCCGACCGCAACGACGAATACATCGAGCTCTACAACCCTCAGACCCAGGAAGTTGTGCTCGCAGGATGGTGGTTGGATGATGCAGAAGGGGGGAGTGCACCTTACGCCATTCCTGCCGGAACTACCATCGCCGGCCATGGCTTCCTTCTTTTCTTTCGCTCTGAAACGGGTATCGCCTTGAACAACCGTGGTGGCGATAGCGTTCGCTTGCTTGCTCCCGACCACACCACGGTCATCGATCAATTTAGCTACACAACGACTTCTTCCGACACGCCCTGGTCCCGCACAATTGATGGGGCGGGTAGCTGGACGGAGACCTACCCTCCCAGTCCCGGCGGCCCCAATTTAGCACCGACCGCCACGGCCACAGCCACGACTACTCCTTCACCCACATCGACCGTCACCCCTACCCCCACACCTACGCCCTGGCCGACGCCCGCCCTTGACGCCATCAAACTTAATGAAATCCTTCCCGCCCCAAAGAACCTGGATTGGGATCAAGACGGCACGGCCAACAGTGAGGACGAATGGATCGAACTGGTGAACCTGAGCGATCAGATAGCCTATCTGGGGGGCTGGCAGTTGTGGAAACAAAACCTCAGCACCGCATCTGGTATCTACACCTACACTTTTCCGGACGACACCATCCTTCCCGCTCATGATTTTCTCGTTATTTTCCGGCGACAAAGTCGCCTTTACCTTCCCGGTAATCATGGTGATTTACGGCTATTACGGGCTGACGGTAGCCTTGCCGATCAGTTTGTCTGGAATGAGTTTCCTGACTATGATCGTTCCTTCAGCCGTTATCCCGACGGCGTGGGGTCCTGGGGCCGGCATGATGTCACTATTGGCCGCGCCAATCGTGCCTTTCCCACCCCGCGGCCTACGCCACCCCCACCTCCTGCCCCCATCGGTAGTCTTGGTGTGGGCCGCGAAGCTATGGCTCGCGCTTACCAATTGGCGGCTGATACGAAAATGACGGTCGAAGGCATCGTTACCGTTCCTCCCGGGGTCTTTGGTCCCCAAATTCTCTATGTGCAGGACGAGAGCGCCGGCCTCAAACTCTATCTGCGTGAGGGGCATTTCCCCAGTCTGCGCCTGGGTGACCGCGTGCGGGCCACCGGTTACCTGCGTGATTTTTATGGGCAACGTGAACTGAACATTCCCCAGGCTTCCTGGCTTTTGCGGGAGGGTGGTGGCAGCGCTCCTCAGCCCCGTTTTTTGCGTACGGGTAATGTTAACGCTGTTTTTCGGGGTCAGTTGCTGCTCATCGTGGGGCGGGTAAGCGGTTTTGCCCAGAATTCCTTTGTGGTTGATGACGGCAGCGGGGAGGTAACGGTCTGGCTGGATTCAGACCTTTCCTGGACTCGGCCGTATTTCGAGAGTGGTTCGACCTGGGCGGTGATGGGGGTCGTTGCTTTCGAACAAGGGCGTTTTGTCATTCTTCCCCGGTTCCCCGACGATATCAGTCCGCCACCAGCTTATCTGCCCACCACCGGCGCCGATATCCTTGCCTCGCCGCCTGGTTAGGAGGGCCGGTGTTATTCATTTGCCCGTTGCTTTACCACATCGCGCTTCAAATTACGGCGTTCCAGGCGGAATTGTCGTCGTGCCTCGGCCTCCTCATAACGTCGTTTCTCGGCTTCGGTGCCGGGAATCAGGCGTGGGATGAGGACACGCTGGCCGTGGGCATCCACCGCTACAAAGGTAAGGTAGGCGCTAGAGCAGTGCCGTCGTTCTCCCGTGAGAGGGTTCTCGGCCTCTACACGCACCCCAACCTCCATACTGGTGTGAAAGGCGCGGTTCACCTGGGCTTTGAGAATGACCACTTCGCCCTGACGGATCGGTGAACGAAAATGTAGGTCGTCCATGCTGGCTGTGACGGTGATCTGCCGGGCATGACGTTGGGCAGCAATGCCCGCACAAATATCGATCCAGGCCATGATCTGGCCACCAAAGGCTGTTCCCAGAGGATTGGTGTGGGAGGGTAGGACCAGTTGGGTCATTTCGACATAAGATTCACAGGCGCGCTTGGCCTTGGGTTCAGGTGTCATCTGCTTTGTTCTCCTATGATAAAGGAATGTTTCATGTTAGCAGTTCGGCCATCACCCGTACTGCTTCGATGTCATTGGTGGCGAGGTTGAGGGTGGTGACGGGGCTGGCTTGCCACAGGGAAAGACGACGTTCGGCAATGCGTTCTTTGGGGCCACAAAGGGCAATTTCATCGACCAAAGCATCGGGAACTGCTGCCATTGCCGCCCCTTTGTCCCCCGCCAGGAACGCGTCCTGGATACGGTTGGCAGCCTCTTCATAGCCGTAGCGGCAAGCAAGATTGTAGTAGAAATTCTTGTGGCGCGCGCCCATGCCCCCCACGTAAAGGGCAATGAGAGGCTTGACTTGATTACGGGCGGCTTCGACGCTATCCCCTAGAATAACGGGGACGATGGCCGAGATATCGAAACGCGCCTGAGCATCGGTACGATTGGCACGGGCAAAACCGGCGTCGAGATGAGGCTGGTAGACTTCGGCAAAATGGCGGGGTGAGAGGAAAAAGGGCAGCCAGCCGTCGGCAATTTCGGCGCTGAGGGCGACATTTTTAGGGCCAATGGCCGCCAGGTAGATAGGCAGGTCGGCACGGCCGTGCAATATGCTTTTGAGGGGCTTGCCCAGGCCGGTGGCATCGGCACCTTGATAAGGGATTTGGTAGTATTGGCCTTGATGTACCAGGCGTCCTTGGCGTGCAAAGATTTGGCGGATGATGCTGACGTATTCGCGGCTGCGGGCCAGGGGTTTGCCATAAGGTTGACCATGCCAGCCTTCGACCACCTGGGGGCCGGAGACGCCCAGTCCCAGGCGGAACCGTCCGCCTGACAATTGGTCGAGGGTGATGGCGGTCATAGCCGTCATGGCCGGGGTGCGAGCATGCATTTGCATGATCGCCGTTCCCAGGTGAATGCGATGGGTGAGTGCGCCCAACCAGGCCAGAGGCGTCACAGCATCTGAGCCGTATGACTCTGCTATCCAAACGACATCATATCCCAAACGCTCTGCTTCCTGCACCATGGCTACCGGTAGCTGGAGCGTACGTCCTGAATAACCGAGGCTGAGGCCAAGCTTTAGAGGTGTCGTCATGATTTTTTCCGGGGATTCATGTGGGGTTGTGACAGCTCTGGGCGAGTAAGGCTGCCTGTTGGGCCAGTTGCGGGCGGGGTTCAGGCTTTCCCGCCAGTTTGACCAGCGCGCTCCCCACGATGACACCATCGGCGATGGCCGCCACTTGTGCCGCCTGCTGGGGGGTACTGATGCCAAATCCGACGGCCAAGGGCAGGTCCGTATAGCCACGCACCCGTTTGACAAATTCTGTCAGATCAGGGGGCAGGGTGTTGCGGGCGCCGGTGATGCCGGCAACGCTGACCAAATAGAGGAAGCCTGTGCTATGGGCAGCGGCCAGAGCTAATCGTTTTGGGGTACTGGTAGGTGCCACAAGGTAGATCATGGCCATGCCGTGCCGCTGACAGGCCGACTCCATCTCCTCAGCCTCATCCGGAGGCAAATCGGGGACGATAAAGCCATCGGCACCGGCCGCGCTCGCATCGGCCACCCACTTCTCCAGGCCATAGGCGAGAATGGGATTGATATAGCCCATGAGGAGCAGGGGTGTCGTAACGCCGCGTTGGCGCAATGTGCGAACTGCTTGCAGGCAATCGGCGGGGCGTGTACCCTTGGCGAGGGCCTGTTGGGTAGCGGCCTGGATGGTGGGGCCATCGGCTAAGGGGTCGGAAAAGGGCACACCAATTTCGATCAGGTCGGCGCCGGCATCAGCCAGTGTCTGCAATAAATCAATGCTGGTGTCATAGTCGGGGTAGCCCACAGGGAGATAGGGCATAAAGGCAGCCCCACCTTGTCTTTTTCGTGCCTGAAACAGGGCTTGAATACGTTCAATGCTGGTCATAGTCGTTTAAGGAAGAGGTGAGGGTGGAAAAGGAGGTCTGGGTGAGGGTATGTTGGATTCAGTCAAGTGCGTAAAGAGGGGTATATCATTTTGAACGAAGTGAAGAATCTGCGTCCGGAAAGTGGACGGCTGCTTTCTGGCTGAGTATCATTCTTGGGTCGGTTCAGGGCTGCCCCTGGGCGGGAAAAACCCATGTTTGAAAGAGGGTGGAAAGGTCACATTGGCAGTCTTGTTCAGCCAGGGCTTCAAATTCTACAGTCGTGGCGATATCCCATTTGAAAGTCTGGTAATAATCGCGCAAAAAGGCATCGAAGGTGTCCTCTCCCATCGTCTGGGCCAAGGTCTCGAAGAAGAGGGGCCCACGGCCATAAATGATACCACTGTAACTGGCCAAATCATAGGCAGCGACAGGGAGGCCAATGGGGATATCGGCATCGTCGATCTGGTCCCAGCGCCCTTTCATGACGCGATGAGCGGCGAGATAGGCGGCCTGCCCATACACGTCCTTCCAGTACTGCAAGGTGGCATACTGGGTCAATGATTCATCCAGCCAGGGCTCGTCGATCTGGTCGTTGCCAACGACACTGTACCACCACTGATGCGCGACTTCATGGGCAGTCGCTGCCTCAAAAAAACTCTTGGCAGGATCGTAAAGAGACAGAGAAATGGCGACGATGCCCGGATACTCGACTCCCCCAGCCAGGGTCGGTGTCCCCACCACATCCAACTCGGTAAAAGGATAATCGCCAAAACGAGAGGTGTAGACGCCCAGAGCCTGGGTGGCGTAACGCAGGGCCAGGGTATTTTCAGAGGCATATTCGCCGGGGGCATAGGCATTGACCATCGTGTTCCCTACCTGCTCACTTTGTACTTCGTAGCGATCGCTACTGACGAGATAAAAATCACGCATGGGTCCCGCGGCAAAGGTGACGACTTGCTGATCGCCGATCTTTTCTTTTTCTACGGCAACGCCCGATGCGACCAAGGTTTGTGAAGCAGGGGCTGTGACACGCACAAGGTAATAACTGGTATCGGCATAGACCACATCACCCATTTCGGGAGCGATTTCCACATTCCAGCCTTCATCATCGTAAACGGCTATCATCGGGTAAAAATGGGCTAAGGCCAGGATGTTGTCGAGGAGAGCAAAGGTGCCGTAGTTGCCCCCGGGTTCGGTGGGAATTTCCACATAAAAACTCATAGCCAAGACTACTGATTCTCCCGGCAGGAGCGGTGGTTGCATGGGTACAATCATGACACTGTCTTGCAGGGTATAACGGGGTGTGACCGGCTCACCATTGACGAGGAGCTGGGTAACACGGCTGCGGCCGCCGCCGACATTGGGGAATAGCCGCAAATCGAGCTCAGGCAAGGGAACATCTTCGGTATTGGTGTAATGAACTTCCTCGCGACCATGAAGCGATGTGAGGTCATCGGCAAGGGTGATGCTGATGTGATACATGCTGGCATCGGGTCGTAGCTTCAAGGCTGCTTGTTCATCGGGGATGAGGCCGGTCTGGAAGAGACTACGGTCATCCCAAGAAAGATCGAAGAGGGTGGAGTGGGGAAGTGCGGGGGTGGGGGTGGCTGTCGGGGGAGGAGGTGTCGGAGTTGGAAGAAGAGTAGTGGCCGTGGGCAGCACTGGGGAAAGGACAGCGGTGGGCGTTGGCGGCGGAGATGTCGATATCGGTGCTACGGTGCACCCGGTCATAAGCAAAGGGAGTGCCAGGAGAAGAGGTAAGAGAGATTTCATGATCGAGGAAGGTTGTGCTGAAGTGATCCGCAAGGAATTGATTTGCCTAAGGAATGTGTAGCAAGGTGATCAGGATTTTACGGTGAAAAGAAAAAAGCGAACAAATGTGTTGAAACCTTACGGCTGTCTATGGTACACTTGCAATATCATGCAAAATATCGATTCGTACGGACTGGACCCGCACGGGAATGTATTCATGAGATTTATTCCATGATACCCTACAAACTCAGTTTAAGAAATTTCCTCAGTTATAAAGAAGTGCAAGAGCCTCTCGACTTTTCGGGAATGCATCTGGCATGTTTGATCGGCGCCAATGGGCATGGAAAATCCGCCTTACTCGATAGCATTACCTGGGCATTATGGGGAAAAGCAAGAGCGATTTCGGATGATGATCTCATGCATACAGGTAAGAATGAGATGGAAGTAGTCTTCGAGTTTGGACTGGGAGGGCAGCGTTATCATGTCATCCGCAAGCGCCATGCCCAGGGGCGCACGAAAAAGACCTTGTTGGAAGTGGCCGTATGGGATGAGAGTACGCAAACCTGGCAGCCTCTGACCGAGTCTACGGTGCGGGCAACGCAAGAGCGAATCAACCGTATTTTGCGCATGGATTATGAGACTTTTACGCACTCTGCCTTTTTGCGGCAAGGCAAGGCAGACGCCTTTACCAGTATTTCTCCCGGCCGCCGTAAAGAAATCCTGGCTTCGATCCTCAATTTATCTGAATATGATCTTTATGCCGAGCGCGCGAAAGAGCTCGCCAAAAAGGCTGAGGTCGAAGTGGGGGTATTGAAACAGCGCCTGGACGAGTTGGAAGATGAGCTCAAACAACGGCCCGTGCTCGAGGAGCGCCGCCAAACCTTGCTGCAGACAGAGACTCAGGCCCGTTTGCAAAAGAGCGAAGCAGAGAAAGCTGTGCTCGAAGTACGTACCCAGGTTCTTACGCTCAAGAGCAAGGTCGATCTGCGTGATGAACTGGAACGACGGCTGCGCGAAATGCGTCGCGCCCTGGCAGAAACAGAACAGGAGCTGGCAGATATCCAGCGCCGGCAACAGGCCCAGGCTGTACTTTTGGCTGAACGCGCCGCGATCGAATCTGGCTACGTCCTTTTACAGCAAGCCCGCGAGGAGGAAACGCGTTGGGCAGGGATTTGGCGAAAATACCGTCCCTTTGAAACGGAAAAACAACGCCTGGAACGGGAACTGCTCGCAGCTAAAGCCAAGGTAGAGCGAGATCTGGCCTTGGTGCGCAAAGAACGGGATGATGCCCAAACACGGGCCCAGGCTGCGATCCCCCTGCAAGAAAAAGCGCAGGAAGTGCAGGCTGCTCTGGAACAACTGGCGATATTACGCACGCAACAGCAAGAAAAACGGGAACAACTGGCGACGTCTAAAGCAGAACTACAAGCACTACAGCAAGAAAAGAAACAAGTGACGGAGGAAGGTCAGCGCTTGAAAGAGCGTTTGCAAGTGCTTTTGACTGAGGAAGCCAGCATGTGTCCGGTGTGCAAGCAGCCTTTAGGCGAAGATGGCCGCCAGCATCTCCAGGATGAATACGAACAGCAGTTACAGAACTTACGCCGACAATTGCAAAATCTGCTCCAGCAGGAAAAAGAGCTGAAGAGACGCCAGCAAACGCTGGAAGCGGAACTTCGGCAACAGGAAAAGAAACTTCACCAGCAGGAAGTCTTGCAAAAGCAGCTGGCGCAAATCGAAGCGCGCTTACAAGAAAGCGATGCGGCCGCGGCCATGCTCCCTGAGCTGGAAGAAAAAGTCGCATATTTACAGGCGCAGTTGGCCGGAGATTATGCGCCTGAGCTCCAGGCACAATTGAAAGTTGTATTAAGGCAGATGGAGACCTTGGCATACGATTCTCTTGCCCACGAGCAGGCACGCGCCACACTTGCAGAGCTGCGGCCCGTGGAGAAACGTCATGCCATGCTCCAGGAGGCATTACAACAACAAACAATTCTGGAGGAGTCATGGCAGCGTCTGCAACAACGAGCGGTTCACCAGAAGCAGCTCTTACAGGAAGATGAACAAAAGAAAGAGGCCCTTAGCCGAGAATTGGCCGTGCTCCCCAAGTTACAACATCGTCTGCAAGAAAAAAAGCAGGAAGCAGAAGCGGCGCATCACCGCTGGGAAGAAACGCGTGATCGTTTGATTAGCGTGGAGCAGCAGCTTCAGACATTGACCGATCTCGAAGCCAGGCGTAAGGAATTGTCACAACGGTTGGGTAAAGAAAAAGCGCTGGCAGCACGATACCGGCAATTACAGCAAGCCTTCGGCCCGCGCGGTATCCAGGCCATGATCATCGAAAATGCCCTTCCTGAATTGGAAACCGAGGCAAATCGCTTGCTACGACGTCTCTCGGACGGGCGCATGAATGTACGCCTGGAAACTCAGCGTTTATTGAAATCGGGCGGCTACAGAGAGACGCTGGATATCATCATCTCGGATGAATTGGGTTCTCGTCCTTACGAGCTTTATTCAGGAGGAGAGGCCTTTCGTGTGGACCTGGCCCTACGCATTGCTCTCAGTCGCCTTCTGGCACGACGTGCTGGCGCCGCTTTGCAGACACTTTTTATCGATGAAGGCTTTGGCACCCAAGATGCCCATGGTCGAGAAAACCTGGTGGATGCCCTGCACATGATCAAGGATGAATTTGCCTTAGTTCTGGTGATCACACATATCGATGAGCTCAAAGACCAGTTTCCCGTGCGGATTCAGGTACAAAAAGATGAAAACATCGGTTCGTATTATCAGGTAAGCTAAACGAAAAAGCTCATAACTTCTCACCCACACCCTCTTCTCTCTATTTCTTTGACATAGTTTCCCTCATTTCCCTTATCTCCTTGGGAGCATGCATGATGAAAGCACAGATTCTTGTTTCTCCAGCCAGTATCGACCAACATCCTCTCCAATTAAGCGAGCGTCCGGTTCCGGAACCGGGGCCGGGACAGATTCGCTTGCGTATATCCGCCTGTGGCGTGTGTCACACTGATCTTCATGAAGTGGAAGGCGATATCGAATTGCCTCGACTGCCAATAACACCAGGTCATCAAGTCGTGGGGATAGTGGATAAGGTCGGAAGCGGCGTCACTTCTTTCTCACCGGGAGAGCGAGCGGGGACGGTATGGCTTTACCGAACCTGTGGTAAGTGCAAATATTGCCGTTCCGGTCGTGAGAATCTGTGTGAAAATGCTGAATTCACCGGACCGGTTATCACGCCAACGGTGGCTATGCAGAATATATGGTGGTCGATGCTGATTTTGCCTACCACTTGCCGGTCGCTTTGTGCGACGCCGAGGTAACACCGCTCTTGTGTGGTGGTGTCATCGGCTACCGGGCGCTGAAGCTCTCGGAGGTGAAGCCGGGAGAGACTTTGGGCCTGTATGGCTTTGGTAATTCGGCGCATATTACGATTCAGGTGGCGCGGCATTTTGGGGCTGCCAGGTCTATGTGTTTACGCGCAGTGCCAGGCATCAGGAGCACGCGCGGGCATTAGGTGCAGCCTGGGTAGGTACGGCTGACGATGAGCCTCCCTCGGGCTTCGATGCCGCCATTATCTTTGCCCCGGCCGGCGAACTGGTTCCCAAAGCCCTACGCCGGCTCAACCGCGGTGGCACCATTGCTCTGGCGGGCATCCACATGTCGCCAATTCCGGAAATGCCCTATGCCCTGCTTTATGGTGAACGTACTCTCCGCAGTGTCGCCAATAGCACGCGCCAGGATGTACTAGAATTATTGGTGCTTGCCGCCGAAATTCCTATCCACACCGATGTCACGACATTTCCCCTTTCTCAGGCCAACGAAGTGTTACAGGCCATGAAGGAAAGCCGTTTTAACGGAGATGCGGTACTGATTCCCTGAGCATTCTGGCCTTAGGTCCGTAACAGTTCATTTTTAGCCCACAGGGCCAGAAAACATTTAACGCAGAGAGGCACAAAGATGCTAAGAGCTTTTTTCCCTTTTGTGTCTCCGCGTCTTTGCATTAAAGTCTTCTTGGTTTAGGGGTACTAATCTCACAAATGAATAGGATTTGTGTCACTTGTCGCCGCGGACAAAGGATGATATGATTGTTTATACTGTAACGCAACGCGTCATGGTAAAAAATTATGATTGCATCACAAAAAGAAATCACCCTTCGCACGGCCACGGGCCTCGAATTACGTGCCCGACCCATCGCCCACGGTGATGAACCTCTTCTCCTGGACATTTTCAGCCATCTCAGCTCTGAAAGTCGCTATTTGCGCTTCCATGAGCCCCTCGATAATGCCTCGCCTGAGCTCATCGAGCAAGTAGCAAAGGAGATCGTCGAATCGTCTGTCAATCGCGGATTCGGTTTGTTGGCGTTTGCCGATCTCCCTGATCAAGCCAATGCTCCCATTGGTGGTGCTCGTTACGTCAAAGTGTCGGATGGTGTGGCTGAAGTGGCCATAACCATACGGGACGATATGCAAAAATGCGGCATCGGCCGTGCCCTGCTGCTGGAACTGGTGCGTCAGGCGCGTAAGGAAGGGATCAGCAAGCTCATCGCCGTGGTACAGGCGCAAAATCAAGCTGTGTTACGACTTTTACGAGAGTCGCCTTATCCGATCAAGCGATCCATTCGCGGGGGTGAGCTTTTTATCGAGGCTGACATTCGTGAGAAGCAAGAAGAAGCAGAATCGTAATCTTTGGAGGGGAGGGGTAGCGTTCATACACTCGTTCTGAGGATGATCACTTTTCATCCTGAATAATCTTAGACAGGCCGTAATCGGTAGCATAGCTGACAAGCAAGGCGATCAGCCCTGGCCACACCAACACTGCCAGGGGGGGCAAATATCGCCAGAGGAGGGTCAACAGCATAAATTGAACGAGAAGCATGAATGTATACAGCGGCTGCCGGAAGGCCAGGACAAAAGCATTCATATACACTTTTTTTACGGTGGGTGCAGGCATGCGCTGTAAAATCGGCAGTAAATAAAAACCGATTGCCAACCAAAGAATGGCTAAATATCCCCAGAATCCGGCAAAATAACGGATTGATCCACTGAATCGTAAGGCGTAAAAGACCATGTTGAATAAGAGCAAAAACATGACCCCGCCCCAGATTCCCATGACTTTATAGGTCATGCGTAACCCTGTTTTGGCGCCTTCCCAAAAGAAATCCATACTGACCCGTTTACCGGCGACGATGCGAGATGTGATCGTAATCATGCCGGCTGCTGCCGCCGGTGCTAAGACCACAGTCAGTAACGCCAAGGAGGCGAGAATACTGATCAAAACCATGAGATAAAGCTCTTCGAAATAGAGCATCAACGCTCGCCCTAAGAAACGCCAGGGCGCAATCAGTTGATTCATTAGTCCTCCTCCCCGCTCAAGTGTAAACGCTGGAAAACCCAGGGGCCCAGACCGGGAATGACAAAACCTACAGCAGCATAGCGTACAAAACGAAGGCTTTGGGCGAGGGTGTAAGAGCCCTGCGACAAGGGTTCGAAAAGAAGATTGAGACCAATATAAGCAGCCAATACCAGAACCAGCCCTACGACGAAGCGTGTCAGTCGTTGTCGCCAGCTACCTCCTACTTTGAAGTGGAGCTTTCGCGCATCCCAGATTAGTCCCCATAGGAAGCCGGCAAGGACACCAGTATTGAGGACACCTGATTCTGCCGGGCGCTGGCCTTCCCAATTTGAAGGAAAGATGAGGAGAAGGAAAAGAGCCAGGATAAAAACAGCACCCACCTGAAGCCGTAGTGGCCAGGCTTTGATCCGGGCCCCCGCAGGCGGCAACCACTTGACTACCACCACCATTACCACCAGCCCCACCAGCCAACCTCCCACCACATCAGCCGGATAATGCACACCCAAATAAAGGCGAGACCAGCCGATCAAAAAGGCAATGGTAATTGCCAGAGCTGTAAACCAACGTTTACGCACCAACCAGGCGAGGGTTCCCCACACGCCTACGGCCGGCGCTGCGTGCGTACTCACAAATCCAGGAGAAGACTCAGCCCACAACCTCACTACCGGGGGAGAAGGAGGGCGGGGTAGTTTGAATACCCATTTGATGTATTCACCCACATAGAGGGAGCCAACCAGGCCCAGGCCAGCAAGGGTGCCCCAACGTTTGGAGATACACCAATACAGAAAGGGAAACAGCAAAAGATAAAAATACTCGCGGCCCAACCAGCTCATCATCGACATGAGCACATCGAGGCCACCTGAACGCCATCCCTGAATCCAAACCAGAAACGGCACACTGGCATCATTGAGAGTTTGGAGCCATGCTGCCATCACTCACCTCCTTATTGTGGATGTAGCAAAAAATAGACAATTCTACTGGCTCGGCCAGCACCACAAGCGAAAGGGCTATGCATCCGCCAACAAGAATTAAAGCTCTTGGGTCAGGAGCGTGACGACGACACGTGCACAATCGACCAAGTCCTGCACGGCAATATGCTCATCCTTGGTGTGGACATCAGCCATGCCTGTCGAGAGTGGCACACAAGGGATGCCAGCAGCCGTGTAAATGTTGCCATCAGTACCTCCACCACCGGCCTGAGGACAAAATTCCAGGCCCAGGCTTTGGATAGCTTTGGCAGCAGCGGCATAGGGGCGCTGATCGGGCGTGATGAGATAAGTGTGATAGGCTGGGCGCAGCTCGATATCGACGGTGGTACCATGCTCAGCAGCGGCATTTTCCAAGGCGGTGACCATCGCCCGTAACTGTGCTTCGAGCTTGGTCTCGTTGCGGCTGCGAGCTTCACCCCGTATGGTCACCAGATCGGGAACAATGTTCGTGGCCTCGCCCCCCTGAATAATGCCGATATTTGCCGTTGTTTCCTCATCGATGCGCCCCAAAGGCATGGTTGCAATGGCTTCTGCCGCCACGCGAATGGCATTGATGCCTTTTTCGGGGTTCGAGCCGGCATGGGCTTTCTTGCCATGCACAGTGGCATCGACATAGGTTTGCGAAGGGGCAGAATAGATGATTGTGCCGATAGGACCCCCGGCATCCAAAATGATACCCCAGTCGGCCTGTAAGCGGCTTACATCCAGCTGCTTTGCTCCTAACAAGCCCTTTTCTTCTCCCACCGAGATCACAATCTCAAGAGGAGGATGTTGCCAGTCAGGATGTTCTTGTAGCAGTCGTAAGGTTTCGAGAATCACCGCTATCCCCGATTTATCGTCCGAACCGAGGATGGTGTCACCTTCCGAATAAACAACACCATCACGTACAACGGGCTTGATACCGGTGTCGCTGCCCACGGTGTCCATGTGGCTGCTCAACAACACCGTTTCATCACCATTTCCGGGCAGGCGGGCAATGATATTCCCAGCCGTATCTTGTTCAACGGTGCAGCCAAGCTGGCGAAATAGCGATATGAGATGCTGGGCGACTGCCTCTTCATGTCCGGAAGGGCTGTCAATTTGCACAAGTTCTAAAAAAGTGTCGAGCAAGCGCTCTTCACGCACAAAATCCGCAGGTTTCATCACGAAAAAGCTCCTTAGAGATCGGATAATCGAGAATAAACAGAGTTACCATGATAGTATTTGGGCTCGAGCAAGCCAATAAGCTGTACGGCTCCTTATCCTTGTGGCGATGGATGCTTAACACTATAGATCGTAACCAAGGCAACGACAAAACAGGCATGAGCAAGCCAGATCATCAGGGAGGGAATGCCGATAAGATCGGCCAGGGTGGCGGCAAGCATAAGGGGAATCAGACCCACCAAATAGGTGAGCATAGACTGCACCGTAAAAACGCGGCCACGCAGCTTAGCCGGGGTTAAGCTTTGAATGATCGTCTGCGCCACCGTGTTGATCGAATATAAGCCAAAACCGATACTCATCGAAACCAAAGCGACCATCGTTGTCAACGACACCATTTTTTGAGGATATACATCGAAGATGGGAATACGTAAGGTCGTGTAATCGCGACTGATGTATCCTAAGACGAGGAAACTGATGCCCACACCGATGATCAATCCTGTTTGCAGCCATCCTTGATCAATACGATTTCCCCATTTCCCTAGCACCACCATGGCCAATACCATGCCTAAGCCAGCCGGTGCGAATACGAGAACCGAATCCTCGGGCGCCAACCCTAGCACACGAGCACTCAGCCCCGGCGCCATCATCGAAACAATCATGAGTAGCGTTGCCACAAGAGCAATATGCAGCACCGACATGTAGATCTGTTGGTGGTGCACGACAAATTGCCATCCTTCTTCCACCTCCCGGCGCAGATGCTGCCAGCCGCTGCGGGCCGTGACCCCCATCACACGGCGCCCTGGATCACGAGGTAGGCGTAGAGCCAGGATGCCCGCCAGCAAATAGGAAACCCCCATGACGACAAAGGCAGCCGACAAGCCAAACAGCTTGACTAAAATCGGCGCCAGGGCGATCAAGCCCAACAACTGTGCCCCGGCAATGGTGATATTGAACAACGAATTGGCCACCAAGAGACGATCTTCTCCCACGACGAGGGGAATTTTCGCCAAGACGGCAGGATTGAAAAAAGCCCCTGCCGAAGCCCCCAAGAAAGTAATGCCATAGACCGTCCACAACAGTGTCCGATCGGACAAAGTATGCAGAAAAATGACATAGCTGATCGCCAGGCCCCCTCTGAGGATATTGGCGCCTACAATCAACCACTTTTTGGGCACGCGATCCACGACAAAGCCCGCCATGAATGAAAAAATGACAGGCGGCACACTAAAAGCAGCAATCATAAAAGCGATATGGGTACTACGGCCGGTCAATCGTTCAATGAGGACGAGTTGGATAAAATGAATGCCATTTTGCGCGGTCAATGCCAAAAGTTGCGAGACCCAGAATTCACGAAAAGCTGAGATTCGCAGTACTGAAGCAAATCCACTATCGTTCGGCGATGAACTCATAAAAGAATCGTGGACCGTGTTAATCCACTGCTGGAGTCAGAGGAGAGCTTTCGTCTTCTTGTTTGACCTCAGGTCTAAGTACTGACTTGACGGCCTTGCGAAATTTGTCGCGGGGCAGTAACAGGCGCCGCTGACAGGTCGTGCAGACCAGACCAATATCTGCGCCCGTACGCACAACAGTCCACTCCCATCCACCGCACGGGTGCTGTTTGCGGAGGCGAACGATATCGCCGGGTTGTACATCAATGAAGGTCATGGTTAGAGAATGACGAGTAATAGTGAGGAAGAAGAGAAAGAGGAGAGGGAGAGTATCCGATTGGGGGCGCGAAAAAAGAAAGGAGGAGAATAACTATCTCTCCGCGCTAGCGTTCAATGTGTGGATTATATCGCAATCCTGCAAAGATGACCGCATTGCGTTCTTCCAGTTTTGGCCTTTTTACGTAGGCGATATAAACTAGGAGCTATACATGCCCTTGGGCATCCTGGTTTCTATTTACCCATCATTCCTTTGGGAGGAAAAAATGAAAAGAAGCATGATCCTCATTCTCACTTTTGGTTTGTTGCTCACGCTCTTCACTCTAAGCGGTTGCGCTGTCCCTGCTCCTGCTACGGCACCGGCGGAACAACCTACAACTGCTCCCGTCGCCGAACCGGTTACCATCCAGGTTTTCTACCCGGTCGCGGTCGATGCCCCCATTGCCGATATCCTCAAGGGCTACATTAGCGAATTTGAGAAGGAAAACCCGAATATTACGGTCGAACCGGTATTTTCGGGCGGATATGGTGATGTACGCACGGCTATTCAGACGACCATCGACGGCGGTGGCCAGCCCCCTGCCCTGGCTGTGATGTTGGCTACCGATCTTTACGATTTGATCAATGCCGACTACATTGTTCCCTTGAACAAATACATCGAGGCGATGGATAACGGTGATGCCTATCTCAGCGACTTCTTCCCCGCTTTTCTGGAAAATTCTCGCTATGATGGCAAGATATGGAGTCTGCCCTTCCAACGCAGCGCCGTAATCTTGTACTACAACGCCGATCTCTTCAAAGAGAACGGTCTGGAACCGCCTGATAGCTGGGAGGCCCTTGCCAATGCTGCTCAGGCACTGACCGTACGGGAGGGGGACAATGTCACGCGCTGGGGGATTGAATGGCCGTCGGGGTGGCCCTATTGGCTCTTCCAACCACTGGCCATCGGCGCCGGCCAGAATATCGTTGGTGATTCTGACACCGAGGTCTATTTCGACAATCCCCACGTGATCGAAGCCATCCAGTTTTACATCGACCTTTCACACAAATACAAAGCCATGCCCGAGGGTGTGCAAGCTGTTTGGGGGCAAGCACCCAGCGATCTTGCCAGTGGCCAAACGGCGATGATCGTCCACTCTTCCGGTAGCCTTACGGGCCTCTTGAACCAGGCTGATTTCGAACTGGGTGTCATGGCCGTGCCCGGCAAAGAGAAAGGCACCTATGCCACTGTCCCTGGTGGCGGTAACCTCTACATTTTCAAGGGTGCTCCTCAGGAGCAACAGGATGCCGCCTGGAAGTTTGTTGAATTCCTTACTCGCCCTGAAAATGCCGCTGATTTCAGTATCCACACCGGCTACATCGCCAGCCGCCAGAGTGCCTATGACACGCCGGCCATGAAAGATTACATCGCGCAGACACCGCAGGCTGCGGCAACTCGTGACACGTTGCAGTACGCGGGCAAAGAGCTCTCCGTGCAGAATCTCGGTGAAGTACGCAATATCTTCCATGATTATCTGCAAAAAGCATACAATGGTGAGATGAGTCCGGCCGAGGCTATGGCCGCTGCCCAAAAGGCTGCGGATGAAGCTTTGGCACCATTCAAGTAAACTCTTTTTCTACGAGACGGCCATGGGCTCCCCATGGCCGTCTTTCTTGACGGGAGTCGCGCATGAGTGCAACCGCACCCTCCTCGCCAAAACGACGTAATCCCATCACGCCCTATTTGTTGATACTGCCGACGGGCATCTTCGTGCTTATGTTTACGGCCTGGCCAACTCTTCTCGCCTTTTATCAGAGTTTCTTTCGCCAGCGCATGAACATCGCCAAGTTTCGCGAACCTACTTTTATTGGCCTGGGCAACTACATCCAGCTCTTCAGTGATGATCGCTTTCTGCTGGTGATGAAGAACACACTCCTTTACGTGGTGATCACTGCGCCTATCAGCATTATTCTCGGATTTCTCTTTGCCTTATTGATCAATCGGAGCGTCAGAGGGATTGGTCTTGCCCGCTTGGCCTTTTTTCAACCAACCATCCTCCCCATGGTCAGCGCTGCCACCATCTGGATGTTTTTCTTCACGCCTGATTACGGTCTTTGGAATACTTTTCTCCGGACATTGGGGTATACTGGCCCGCAAAATTGGACTGGCAATCCCCATTTGGCACTCATTGCGATCATGATTGTCACTATTTGGAAAAATGCCGGTTATTACATGATTTTCTATCTGGCCGGGTTACAGAATCTGCCCACCGATGTCTATGAGGCGGCCGTGCTTGATGGCGCCAGCGGCTGGCAAATGCTATGGCAGATCACCTTCCCCTTACTACGCCGTACAACCCTCTTTGTTTCTACCATTGCTTTCATTGGCGCTTTTCAAATGGTAGATCACATCTTTGTGCTCACGGGGGGCGGCCCCAGCCGGGCCAGTACCGTGCTTCTTTATTATCTGTGGCAAATGCGTTTCGAGAATCAAGATATCGGCCAATCTGCTGCCCTTACCATCATTCTCATCGTGTTTTTGTTGATTTTTACCGTCACAAACTTCCTTCTTTCCGAACGTAAGGAGGAATCTTATGCCTGATGTCTTTGCTTCCCGTAGCTTTTGGGGACGCTTGCAACGCTGGTTGACCCTTTTATTTACGGCCTTGTTGGCTGTATCATGGGCTCTGCCCTTGATCTGGGCCATCGTTGCTTCGACGAGACCTGATTCCGAGCCCTTGGGGCGAGGCGATGTCTGGTTTGGCAGCACCCTTACCCTGGCAAACTATGCCCGCGCCCTTACTCTCGCTCCTTTCAAACTCTACTACATCAATACGATCATCATCGTCTCGATGATTCTGGGTGTGCAGTTGATCACCATCACCCTTGCCGGTTTTGCTTTTGCCCATTACCAATTTATGGGTAAAAAGTTGCTCTTATTCTTTATCTTGTTACAATTGATGATTCCCACCACCGCCTTGCTGGCTCCTAACTTCTCCACTATTCGCCAGCTTGGACTCTTTGATACACGTCTGGCCATTGCCATCCCTTATTTTGGCTCCGCTTTCGGCACTTTTTTGATCCGGCAGGCCTTTTTAGAGGTGCCGCGAGACCTGGTGGATGCCGGGATCATCGATGGCTGTGAGTGGTGGCAGCTCTTGCGTCATATTTATCTGCCACCTTCTGTTCCCGTGTTGGTCGCCTTTGGTCTTTCTTCTGTGAGCTGGCACTGGAACGAGTTCCTCTGGCCCTTGGTCGTGACAAATAGCGATAAAAGCCGGCCTCTCACAGCCGGTTTGGTGCGTTTCACCCAGTTAGGCGAAATCGGCGCGCAATGGTCTCTGCTCACCGCCGCCACCTTACTGGTCATTGCTCCGCTTTTCATTGCTTTCCTCTTCTTCCAACGCCAGTTCATCCAAAGCTTCGTCCATTCGGGGCTCAAATAAACCCCTACTTCCCCCTTAATCCAAACTTATGTCCTTGCAAACCACCCCAACCTTCGATGTCATTTTTCTCATCGCCCGCCCTGCCGCCGGTAAGAGCGAGATTATCGACTATCTCAAACGCACCGATCTTGGCGAACGCCAGCGGCGCTTTCACATCGGCCTCTTCGACGAGCTCGATGACTTTCCCATGATTTGGGCCTGGTTCGAAGAAGACGGCATCCTTAGCCGCATGGGTAAGCCCCGCTTACACACAGATGAGCAGGGCTACTTCCTGCACAAATATTTCTGGCATGTCCTGATCGAAAGATTGGAGCTTAACTATCACAAACTCCTGCGCGATCGGCCAGACTACCACAGAACCCATACGACTATTATCGAATTTGCGCGCGGGAGTGAGCATGGTGGCTTCCGTGCTGCTTTTCAGCATTTTTCTCAGGCTGTTTTGCGTCGCGGCGCTATTCTTTACATCAATGTCTCCTGGGAAGAATCTTTGCGTAAGAATCGCCGTCGTTTTAATCCAGAACGTCCTGATAGCATTCTCGAGCACGCCTTACCCGACAAGAAGTTAGAGCGCATGTACAAAGAAAGTGATTGGGAGGCGTTTCGCGGTAATGATCCTGAAACGATTCTCATCCAAGGGGTAGCGGTGCCTTATGCTGTTTTTGAGAATGAGGATGATGTTACCACTGCACGCGGCCCAGCTTTGGGGCAACGTCTGGAAGAGACCCTTTCAGTGCTATGGCAGCGCTACCAGAAGACCTCATCATGACAAAATATGTCACCCTGCGGGGCCTATGTCACCCTGAGTGAAGCGAAGGGTCTCGCGGTGCATGTAAGGGTGAGATGGCGTGAGTAAGCCATTTGGCGGTTCGGCCCGCCTGGCATGAGACGGGGACCCTACGATGAAGATTCATGCCCCGGCGCTGTAGCAAGCCTGATCGTGAGGAAAATGCTGGCGAGGAGGGCGAAAAGAAAGATGGTGCTGTAAGCCAGAGGGATGGTGGGGCTGTCAGCCTGCCCGATAGGATTGACAGGATGACGGATGACGTTGGTGTTACGCGTGAGATAGAGCAAAACTGCAGAGACAAGGATTTGAAAGATGGCTGTAAAGCGGGGTTGTGCCACCCATAAGGTGACTAGCAGGAAGAGGGCGCCGATGACGATAAAACGCAACGTCATCTGCGTGCGCGGTTCTCCGAAGTCGACCCAGACTCCCCAACTCAATTTAGCAGGGATCATCGAAAGCACGAATCCAGCAATCCAGAGGGCCAAGGCCATCCAGCCGCTCACCTGTACCCATCTTGCCAACCGTGACCAGCCGGCCAAATAGAGAATCGACAAAAGTGCAGCCACCAAAAAGTAGAGGATAGAGACTTGTGTGAGGCTGGCATGGGCATACACCCAACGTACGATTGTGCCCAAGGTGCGTTCGGTGGGGGCAAGGCTTACGGCAACAGCCCAGGCAATACCACAGGCCAGCGCTGCCCAAGACAACCAGGAAGAAGAATTGTGTTTCATTGATG
>JAADFV010000010.1:29264-35520 GCA_013152695.1 Chloroflexota bacterium
ATAAAGTGCCTTTACGAGGGATCTGGCAAGGGTTGGTAAACAGAATCTACCCACACGTAGGGCTTGGGGTCTAAAAGATTCCATTGCAAGGTGTCGCCTTCGGAAAGACTCCAGCTTCCCCACATAACCAGAGGTTGTCCCTCGTAACCGGGTGGGGTGGCGATCCCCAGATTACGACCACCGCCTTCCCCAAATACCGTGTAGACCCAAATGGGACTAATTTGCGAGAGCAGGTCAAGCAGGTCTCCATCTGCAACCCAGAGTGGTCGATCCTCTTCATCAACAATAAGCAAGGGGATTAGGGCGATATCACCTTCGAGATCATCTTCATCGCGGGGGCGGCCGATGATTCCCACTACGTCGTTAGGGCGAAGGGGATGCGCATTGGGCAACCAGGGGCCGCGTACATCGATGATGTAGGTGTGTTGGCTCCTATCAGGTGCTTGGTGGGGTAATGCCAGTTGCCAGGTTTGAGAATCGTGCTGGGCGTGGAGCAAAGGTCCGCGCACATAAAACAGATAGCGTTCACGTAAAGGACGACTGCGGGCGGTGTTTTGAGAGGCGACAGAGCCAAAACGTTGCACAGAATCGAAGAGCGGTAGCCCTGCTTGACCGGTAATGTCGATGGTGCCGACAGGAATTACTTCAGCGATCGGGGCGGAAAGAGAAGGGGCGTGGGTGAGGTTGGAAAGGGGTGGGGTTAGTGTTGGTGTCTGTATCTCGCTGGGTGTCGTAGGAAGGGACGGACTTGAAAGTAGAGGTGTAAACCAACTACGCAGGAGAATACCAACCAGGGCCAACACGACCAGCAAGGCGAGAAGCCAGGGCCATAAACGGCGACGTCTGCGGCCGCCGAATTCCAACATCTCTGTGAGAACGAAGGTGACATTGTCGGGAGCACCCCGTTCTAGGGCCAATTCCAGCATGTTGTCGGCGGCTTCATCGATGGGATAAGAAGTGAGAAACTGGGCTAATTCCTCATCAGTGAGGAGATTGCTGAGGCCATCACTGCACAGCAGCAGCCTGTCTTGAGGATGCACATCGAGATGGAAGAGGTCGGGACGTGTATCACGGTCGGGTCCCAGAGAGCGGGTGATCACATTACGATAAGGATGCCGTCTCGCTTCTTCACGCGTAATCACGCCAGCACGAATTTGTTCTTCCACCCAGGAATGATCTTCGGTGATACGTTTAAGAACGCCGGCATGAAAGAGGTAGGCCCGGCTATCTCCCACATTGGCGATGGTCAGCACATTTTGATGTAAAACCGCAGCAACGATGGTCGTGCCCATCCCCTCATAATTGGCGTGTTCTCTCGCCTGCTCCTGGATCGCCTGGTCGGCGGCGGCAACTGCTTTGCTGAGATTATCGCTGACGGAATGCCAATCGCCTTCATAATAAGTGGCAAAGAGGGTTTCGATGGCGACCTGGCTGGCGATTTCTCCGGCGGCATGGCCGCCCATACCATCGGCGACGGCAAAAAGATGGCCGCGTATGGTGGTGAGACTGTCTACTGTGGCCGGTGCTTTTTGCCAATTGAGGATGGTTTGAGCGCGGTCTTCGTTTATCTCGCGGACGGAACCGGTGTGGGTACGGACTTGTACGGAGTACAGTGCGGGCATAGCCCAGAGTATACCATAAATGAGCGCCGATAAACCCTCCGCGTACCCTACGCAAAGCGACTATTCTTTCCGACCAGCTTGTGTAGGCCGCTTTCCTCCACTATAATGCCAGTATCATTCATTTCATCTCTAGCCCTTGTTGTTTCCTTATGAGTATTACCCTAGCTGACGTTCTCGATGCCCGTTGTAGCATTGCCCCCTATCTTACCCCCACTCCCTTGCACCATTACCCCAGCCTTAGCGAAATGGTGGGTGCAGAAATATGGGTCAAGCATGAAAACCATCAACCCGTTGGTGCTTTCAAGGTACGTGGCGGCATTCATCTCTTACGCCATCTTCCCGAGCAACAACGCCGTGCCGGTGTGATTACGGCCAGCACCGGAAATCACGGCCAGTCCATTGCCTATGCCGCCCGGCTCTTTAATGTCCGCGCCATCATTGCCGTGCCCGAAGGCGCCAACCCAGCTAAAGTGCTTTCGATACGACACTTAGGCGCCGAGGTCGTGTTTCAGGGCAAGGATTTCGACGAAGCACGCTTGTGGGTCGAAGAGGAAGCAGAGCAGCAAGGATATCGCTACGTACACTCGGGTAACGAACCTTATCTCATTGCCGGCGTTGGTACCCTTACCCTGGAAATGCTAGAGCAACAACCGCGGCTCGATACGATCATTGTTCCCGTAGGAGGTGGCAGTGGTGCTGCCGGCGCCTGCATCGTTGCTAAAAGCATCAACCCCGCTATTCGTGTCATCGGCGTGCAGGCCGCCCAGGCTCCTGCTGCCTATCTTTCCTGGAAGCAGGGTAACTTGGTCGAGGCACAAATGAACACCTTTGCCGAAGGTCTGGCGACCCGTACGGCCTTCGCCTTACCACAAGAGATTCTTCGTACCTATCTGGATGATTTCATCTTGCTCAGCGAAGATGAAATGCGGCAAGCCATCATCATTCTTTTAGCCCATACGCGTAATCTGGCTGAAGGTGCTGGCGCCGCTGCTTTTGCTGCTGCCTTAAAGCTACGTGAACAACTGGCTGGGCAGAGGGTAGGGATCGTGCTTAGTGGCGGCAATCTCAGTATCGATCAATTACGTACTGTCTTGGCGGCTGAAGGCACCCCCGCATTCCGCCTGGATTGATTTTCTCACTCTTTTACCAAGGAGCACTCTATGTCTGCTCATATTCTTATCGTCGAGGATGACCAAGCCATTGGGAAATTACTGCGCCGGGCCCTCATTCTCGAAGGGTACCAAACCACGCTGGTATCCAGTGGTTCCGAGGCTTTACAAACCTTCGAACAAGAAAAACCTGATTTATTGATTCTGGATCTCATGCTCCCTGGCATGGATGGGATCGAAATTTGTAAACACATTCGTGAAGAAAGTAATGTCCCTATTCTCATGCTGACGGCGCGGGATCAAGTTGATGATCGGGTTCTGGGGCTGGATAGCGGCGCCGATGATTATGTGACCAAGCCCTTCGATATCGATGAACTCCTGGCCCGTATTCGTGCCCAGTTACGCCGCTCCGAACATCAACCTGAAAAACAGCACCTCGAGTTTGCCGACTTGGTGATGGACACAGCCTCTCGCTCGGTTTTCCGGGGCAAACGCGAGGTCGAACTTACGGCGCGGGAATTCGATCTGCTCGAACTTTTCATGCGGCACCCCAACCAGGTTCTCACCCGCGCCCAGATTTATGACGAAATTTGGAACTATGACTTTGGGGGCGAGTCCAACATCATCGAAGTTTACATTCGATATCTGCGCACCAAACTTGAGGCCCATGGCGAACCTCGTCTGATCCATACCAAGCGCGGCGCCGGTTATATTCTGCGCGAAGCTTGATAGCCGCCGGTCTATGTCCCTCCGTCTTCGTCTGACATTATGGTACAGTACCCTTCTCGCGGTTTTGCTGTTCCTGATTGTGATCATGTCGCTTTCGTCCCTGGAAAAGCGGGTACGGGACGAAATCGACATGGAAATCAAAAATAAAGGGGATCAAATTGTACGCCTGCTGGAGATTACAGCTCCTTCCAGTCCCCTTTCCGAGATTCTTCTCCCCACCCTAGGGGCTTCCTTCGAATCAGAAGTATATGTGCAGGTGCGAGATACCTCCCGGCGTATCACCCTGCGCTCCGACAACCTCCTCAATAGCAGCATTCCCCTACCCGAGGCTCTTTATCGCCAGGCCCTCAACGGTCAGGCGGGCTTTTATTCTCTGACCTCGCAACGTCCCAACGACCTTCGGGTCTACTTTGCTCCTGTTACTTTTGGTGGCGAGGTCATCGCCATTGTGCAGGTGGCGCGCCAGATGGCGCCGGAGCTGGCTATTTTGCGGGAACTGGCCACGAATTTCTTTTGGATGATCGCGGTGGCGTTAGTTGTGGGCGCGGGGGTGGGGTACTTGCTGGTCGGGGCGGCTCTGGCACCGATCCAACATGCCACCAGTACCGCATTGGCCATCACCCGCACCGGCCGCCTCGATCGCCGCATTCCCATCTCAAGCAACCGTGATGACGAGCTCAGCACCCTCATCAGCACCTTCAATGAGATGCTAGATCGCTTGCAAGAGCTGTTCGAAAAACAGCGGCGTTTTTCGGGTGATATCTCCCATGAACTACGTACGCCTCTCACGACTATTTTGGGGAATATCAGTCTCCTCAAGCGGGCCAGCAACCTGCCCGAAGCTGAGAAACAAGAAATGCTGGACGAAATCGAGGCGGAAGCGCAGCGCATGCGTCGTCTCATTTCCGATCTCCTACTTCTCGCCCAGGAGGACACCGATCTGGCCATGACGCGGGAGCGGGTGGAGCTGGATACTTTGATGTTGGAGGTTTATCGTCAAATCAAACGGCATGCCCACGAGGTCGATATCGAAATTGTTCACGAAGATCAGGCGGTGGTCATGGGGGATGCCGATCGCTTGCGGCAATTGCTGGTCAACCTTCTCAACAATGCCGTGCAGTACACTCCTCCCGGTGGTAAAATCGAGCTCAGTTTGGAATGCCTGGGAGAGGAGGCACAGATTACAGTGCGGGATACGGGCCAGGGCATCGCCCCTGAAGACCTTCCCCACATTTTTGACCGTTTCTATCGCGCCGATAAAGCCCGGTCGCGCACCAAAGGCGGTACTGGCCTCGGACTCTCGATTGTGCGCTGGGTTGTAGACGCCCATCGCGGCGAGATCGAGGTGGAATCAACTCCCGGCGAGGGCACAACTTTTCGCGTACGCCTCCCCCTGCTCCGGAAATAGTTGTTAGTCGATAGTCGTCAGTCGTTAGTCGATAGCCTTTGGTCGATAGTCCTTAGTCGTTGGTCAATGCTCCTTGCTCCTTACTCCCTGCTTCCTACTTCCTGCTCCCTGCTCCTTCTCACGACACAATGTTGCTCACACCTGCTCTAATCCATTGGTTACAGAGTGCTGAAGCTGAGCCCTGGTTGGAAGCACTGACGGCAGCGCCTCCAGATGATGCCGCCCTTCTGCCGACTTTGATGCAATTACGCCGCCATTTTTCGCCAAAACAAGCGGCTGCTTTGGTCGAAACTGCCCGTTTGCGGCAACATGCCCGCACTAAATTCCCCGAGACAGCCGCCCGCATGTTTTTTAGCAACATTGCTTTGCAGCAGGCCAGCGCCGCCCCCATCGCTCGTTACACCGCCCAACGGCTACGCTCCTTTGCCTCGGTGGTTGATCTGGGTTGTGGCGCAGGCGGGGACAGCATCGCTCTCGCCGAAGCCTCCCGCGTTTTGGCGGTCGACAACGATCCCCTTTCCCTGGCCCTGGTGCAGGCCAATGCCGCTGCTCTCGGCATGAAAAAGCGAATTCTGCCGGTGCAGGCCGATATCCGCTATCCTCCAGGCCGGGCAGAGGCCGCCTGGGCCGATCCCGGGCGCCGTCGTTCGGGACGACGCCTTTTCGATCCCGAGGCTTTGCAACCGCCCCTCAGTCTGCTTCTCGCCCACCGCCGTTTCATAGCCAACATGGGCATCAAGCTCATGCCGGGGCTACCCCACAGTGCCATTCCTCCCCAGGCCGAAGCGGAGTGGATCAGCCTGGATGGCCAACTCAAAGAGGTTGTGCTATGGTTGGGGGAGCTCTGTCGAACGCCTGGGCGCAGGGCGACGGTCTTGCCAGGGGGAAACAGCATCCGTAGTGAAGGTCGCCTGGCCCCGCTTGCTCCTCCTGGCTCCTACCTTTTCGAACCGGACCCGGCCGTCCTGCGTGCCGGCGCCGTCGGTGACCTCGCCATTCGCTACAATCTCTGGCAATTCGACCGTAAAATCGCCTATCTTTCCGGAAATGCGCGGCAAGATACACCCTTTACCCGCGTCTGGCAGATCCTCGAACACCATCCTTTTGATCTCAAGACTCTCAATAAACGCCTGCGGGCACTGCAAGCACAGGTGACCGCGGTCAAAAAACGTGGTTCTCCCATCGAACCGGAATCCTTTCGTCGCCGTCTCTATCGTCATGCCAAAGGCCGCCCGGTCGTGGTTGTTCTCACACGCGTGCAAAATCGTCCCTGGATGTTTATCTGTGAAAGCATAAATAAACAGATTCATCACTGAACCCCGTCCAATTCCCAATCCCAAATTCCCAATCCCAAATTCCCAATCCCAAATTCGAAATTCGAAATTCGA
>JAADFV010000011.1 GCA_013152695.1 Chloroflexota bacterium
CACCGACTTTCGTCCTACCATCACCTTCCAGGCGTCAGCCGCATCCATGATGCGGCGCAATACACCGCCCCCTTGCCTTTCCACCTTCACAAACACGACCCCGCCAAGGTTCTCGCCGACTGTAAGCCGGGCTCTACAGACCTGCGGCCGGAGGATCGCGCCAGCTGTCCTTGTCGCGATAAGTTCACATTTGTGCACAGACCACCGCGTCCTTTTTCAATACAATGCGTCATAGTGATTAGACACCACCTGACAATGAAGACATGTGGTGGCCGTTGCATCCCCGGTGCACGGGACGCGATTGGAACAGGTATGGCGACGCGTCCAGCCCAATTCGCAACCGGGCAAGTTAACTCCATCGACGACAAATTGACAATCGTGGTTCCCTTAAAATTGCAGTTGTCACTCAGACACCAAGGCAGTATAATACATAATAATTTGTGTATCTCTTATCCCACTGAATCATCCCCCTTGTCGGGAATGGAGGTTTAGCCATGGTATCTGCAGCGGCTCGGCATAAACTAACAAAGATGTTCTTACATGATCGCAAGGCCATCTTGGATCAATGGCTACAATACTTGCGCAAGCAGGACACAAACTGGGGTGCCTTGATTGATGAATCGACACTCCAGCAAGAATCCCAGGCCTTTTTAGACCTGTTTGCCAAAGCCATTTCCGAAACAGAGGACTGGCAAGACGTCCAATCCTCTGCCTTTGCCCCCTTACGACAGTATCTGGAGAATTTGGCTGACTCTCGTGTTATCCAGGGATTTACTCCATCACAAACAGCGCTTTATATCTTTGCCCTCAAACAGGCCGTTCTGCATGTGGCCCAAGAGGATACTGAGCCTAAAACCAAAGCGCTTACACAATCCTTACTAAACATCGATCTCTTGCTGGACAAACTGGGCTTGATGACCTTTGACACCTATGTCAATCATCGTGAAGCTCTCATTGCCGAGCAGACCGCCGCCATCCTGGAAATGGCTTCACCTACCTTACGGGTGTGGGACGATGTTGTACTGCTCCCCTTGGTAGGGGTAATCGATACGGAACGTGCCCAGGTCATGCTTGACAGCTTACTCAACGCCATCGCCGAAACCGAAGCAACCGTTGCCATCCTTGACGTGACGGGAGTACCAGTGATCGATACCCAGGTCGCCAAACATGTCCTCACCGCCGTTGATGGGGCCCACATGCTCGGGGCAACCGTCATCATCACTGGCGTAAGCGTCGACGCCGCCAAAACCCTGACCAAACTTCGCATTGATCTCGGCAACGTGATCACGCGGGGTACTTTGCGGGCTGGGCTACGTCATGCCTTACGCCTATCAGGTTATCGGGTCGAAAAACTTTCATCAGGGCCAAAAAGAGGAGCTTAGTCATGGACTTTGCAATGATGAAACTGGATGATGTGCTACTGGCTCCGGTCAGTGCCTTCATGGATGACGATGATGCCGAGGCTTTTCGTGACCAAGTTCTTACCGAAATCAAGAAAATGGAAGCGGCAGGACTGGTGCTCGACATCAGTGGTTTGCCTATTATCGATTCTTTTCTTTCACGTGTGATCAGCGAAATCGCAACCAGTGCCGGCATTCTTGGCGCCAAATGCGTCGTCGTCGGCATGCGTCCTGCGGTCGCGCTCACCCTCTTACAGATGCAACGCCCCATAGCCGGTGTGGCCCATGCCTCTTCGCTGGCGCGTGGTTTAGAAAAACTGCGCGCCATGCTGGGGGAGGAGGCCTGATGCAAGTAGCTAAGCTAAAATTGCTGACAGGCCGCGATGTTGTTACTGCCCGTGAGGTCGTTCGACGAAAAGCACAAGAAATAGGCTTTGGTCTTGCCAAGCAAACACGTCTGGCTACGGCAGTGTCCGAAATTGTACGCAACGCCGTTGTCCATGGCTTAGGCGGAGAAATGATCGTCGAACGGCTACAGAAAAATTCACCAATTCTCCGGGTCACCATACGGGATCAAGGTCCTGGCATAGCCGACATCGACAAAGCCCTCCAAGATGGTTACAGCACGACCGGCACGCTGGGAGCAGGCCTTCCCGGCGCCCGCCGACTGGTCGATGATTTTAAGATTGAGTCAGCGGTCGGGCAAGGCACCACGGTGATTATGGAAATGCGATGACTCTCACCACCGTTGTCCAACCTTATTCCCGTACCTTTACGATTGACAAGAATAGTGATGTCCGCCGAGTACGTCGCGCTGTTAGGGCCTTGGCTCGCGGCCTGGGCTTCACTGAGGTGCAAGAATACGAACTGGCCATCGCCGTAAGCGAGCTTGCCCAAAATTTAGTGCACCACGCCACCGCCGGCGGCACCATCATAGTGCAATCCATCGAGAAGGAGGGAAGAGGCGGCATCGAGGTGTTTTGCCGCGACCAAGGCCCGGGTATCAGCGATATCGCCCAATCCCTCCAGGATGGTTTTAGCACGACGGGGAGTTTGGGAGGAGGGCTGGGTACGGTGCAGCGGATGGCAGATGAATTTCATATCGAGTCTCCCCCTGAGGCTGGACTCACAATCATCTTTAGAAAATACACATGATGCAGTTCGGTCTCGCTAAAAAGTCCCTTTATGGCACCAGCTGGTGCGGTGATGATGCCTTCACCTTCGATGATAAGGAACGGGCCGTCATGGCCGTCATCGATGGCTTGGGACACTCGCAAAAAGCTGCTGCAGCAGCTCAGGCCGGCATCGTTCGCTTGCAGGATCACGTCTATCTTCCCCTCGTCGACATGATGAGGACGGTAGAATCTGCCATGCAGGACACCATTGGTGGCGCCGTTGCCATTGCCATCGTCCATAAACCGCGGGGACAGATCGAGGTATGTGGGGTTGGTAGCGTGCAACTCCAACTGGCCACCTCCGACAAACTCTATCGCTTCGATGGTACCCCCGGCATTGCTGGTCATCAAAGCAACCATTATCAACCGCAAATCCTTCCCTATCGACAAGGCGACATCATCGTAATGTATAGTGATGGCATTTATTCCTCCTTTAGTGCCAAAGAGCTGATTCGCATCCTCCATCCCAATCCCCAGCGTTTGGCAAGGCAAATCCTCAGCCGCTACCACCGTGGTACTGATGATGCGCTGGTTCTTGTGGGGTGGGAACCACCGCGTCCCTAAAAAAGTTTCTTTTCATCGGCATGGTTCAGGAAAAAGGAATCACGCCTTCTCCAAATGTGTTTGCTACGAGGTGCATTGTGAACGATGACTTTCTCGACACTTACACCAACATCCTCGAAAACCATTATCTGCACCCAGGCGAAACCTGGTTTGAAAAAGCTTATCGTTTGGGACGGAATTTTGTAAAGGCAGGCTTTGAGCTGGAAGAAGTCGTCGAACTTCATGACAATGCTCTTCAGCGTTTGAGTGAAAAATACCCCGATGCCGATTTTACCGCCGAACGGGGCCATTACCTGCTTGTTCATGTACTCATCGCTTATGCTATGAGTTTCGAAGCCCAAGGCGAGCTTTTGGAACTACGTTCCAAAGCCCTGTTCGAAAGCGAGCAGAAATATCGTACTCTGGTCGAACAGGCTCACGATGGTATTCTCATTGTGCAAAAAGATCACATCCAGTTCGCCAATAACAAACTGGGTGAAATGACAGGCCACAAAACAGAAACGCTTATCCAAAAAAATTTGGGCGAATTGATGCATTCGCCAGAGCTATTTAAATATTTGAACGAAGGGCTCAATCCCTCCCTCGAATCCCCCTTTTTTGTCATGGGCAATCTCTACACACCCAAGGGAGAAATTCCAGTCGAACTATCGGCCAGCACCATCCTATTCCGCCAGCAACCGGCCCATCTTCTCGTCGTTCGTGATTCCCGCGAACGGCTGAACTTTCAGCGCGCGCTCGAAAACCGCAGTCAACGTCTACGCGCCCTCAATCATATTGCTAGAACCGTAAGCGCCACCCTCGATCTCGACATTCTATTACCCAACGTCTATCAAGAAATCCAAGAAATATTTCAGCCCGATGCATTTTTCATTGCCCTTTATGATCCCGAAAAGAAAGTGATTGATTACCGTTTTTTAATCGATGAAGGCCAACAGGACACGCCCCAGCAAGGCCCTCTGAGCTCAGATTTGACTTCGCATGTGATCCGAACTGGCGAGCCTCTCCTCATTACCGATCTGAGTAAGCAACAGGCTGATTTACCAGGTTATCAGACCTGGGGAACACATAAAGTCGCGGCCACATGGATGGCAGTGCCCATGATCTTGGGGGAGCGGGTGGTGGGGGTGATGAATGTTCAGCGCTATCATGCCTACGCCTACGACGATGATCATCTCGAATTTTTACGAACCATTGCCGACCAGGTCACAGTTGCCATCGAAAATGCCCGTCTCTACAACCAGGCCCAGCATGAAATTGCCCAACGGAAGGCGGCCGAAGAAGCCTTGCAAACTTACACATCCAATCTAGAATCTCTGATCGATGCCCGCACAGATGAACTGCGAGAGGCCCAAGAGCAAATCCTGCGTCAAGAAAAACTCGCTGTTTTAGGCCGGCTTGCCGCCAGCATCAGCCACGAACTGCGCAACCCCCTTGGCGTAATCACCAATGCTGTCTACTATTTGAAAATGGTGCTATCTGACCAAGATGCCAAAGTTCAAGAATATCTGAACCTCATCGACGATCAGGCCCATAAAGCGGCTAAAATTGCCACCAATCTTCTCGAATACACCCGTTCCCGCCTGCCCCAACGCGAAATTGTTCAGCTCGAACCCTTTATCTCTCATGTTCTCACCTTGATACCACCCCCTCCCACCATACGCTGCCATACCGACATTCCTCCCGATCTCCCGTCCATCTTCATCGATTCCATCCACCTCGAACAGATTCTTACGAACCTGATCAATAATGCTTATCAAGCCATGCCTGCCGGTGGCGACCTGAGTTTCCTGGCCCAGGTTGCAGAGGACTACGTTTCTCTGGCCGTGCAAGATAGCGGTGAAGGTATGTCTGAAAAAGTTCTGGCTCACATTTTCGAGCCGTTATTTACGACCAAAGCCCGAGGCATCGGCCTGGGTCTGGCCGTAACACAGAATTTAATCGAGGCCAATGGCGGTCGCATCGAAGTCGAAAGCCGTGAGGGCGAGGGAAGCACTTTCACCTTATTTTTACCTATCGCCAAAGATGATGAATTTGCAACCTCACAGCCCTAGCGGCCTATCATCCCATCAGTTCTTCCACCATGCCAAAACTTCCCTATTCACCTCTGTTCAAACATAGGCCACGTGGCCGTCACCTTCTTGCCCTTGCCGTCGTCGGTATTTATGTCCTGGCTTGGCTAAGTGCCCGTGCCCATAACTTTGTCCTTCCTCAGAGCTTATTACTGGTTCCCATCTTTACCTTTGCCATTCTTTATGGCTTATGGGGAGGAATTGTAAGCGGCGTCTTGTTCTGGCCTTTGCATATCTTCTTGCTTGCCCCTGCCACAAATATCAGTTCTCGCTGGGCTGCCCTTTTAGATGGCTGGACCGTGTACGCCATTTTTCTCAGTATCGCTGTGTTTGTAGGCTACATGAAAGAGCTGATTGATCGCCTGCAACATGAAAATGAAGAGCACCGGCGAACACAACAGGCCCTGGAAAAACAAATCCATCAAAATCAGCTCATGCTCAACACCATGTTGGATGGCTACGTTCTCACCGACACCGAGGGCCGAATCTTACATGTGAATCCAGCCTACTGTGCGATGACGGGCTATTCTGCCGAAGAGCTCTTGCAAATGAACATCTATGAAATTGGGGTGCAACTGAGTGCCGAAGAAATTACAGAACGCATTCAGGAAATCATAACGCAGGGGGGTGCTCGCTTCGAGACCAAACATTTACACAAAGATGGGAGGATTCTCGATTTTGATCTCAGCATCGCCCTCATGCAAACCGAAGAAGAACCCTTGCTTGCCGCCTTCATCCGTGACATTACGGAGCGTAAACAGGCACAACAAAAACTGCAAGAATACGCCGAGCAGCTCGAAGAAATGGTGGAGGAACGCACCCTTGCCCTGCAGGAGGTCCAGGAAAGGCTCCTGCAACAGGAAAGGCTGGCGACTCTCGGACGCCTGGCCAGCGGCGTCAGTCACGAACTACGGAACCCCCTGGCCGTAATTGCCAATGCCGTCTATTACCTCAAGCTCGTGCAGACGAATGCACCGCCGACCATCATCGAATACCTCAATCTCATCGATTCCGAAATCAAGGCAGCAACCCACATCATCGCCGAACTCCAGGACTTTGCGAAAACGCCACTGGCCCAACGCAAAGCCGTTATCCTCACCGAGGCCGTGGCAGAGGCACTACAACGCCGCCCCATCCCTCCCCACATCCAAACCCACATTCAAATCCCCGCCGACCTCCGTCCTGTTCTCGTCGATCCCGAACATCTCGCCCGCCTTCTCGATGAGCTCATTAAAAATGCCTACGATGCCATGGAGCAAGGCGGTGAATTGCGTATCAGTGCTACCCTCGAAGAAGAGGAAGAGCAACAATTCATCCGTCTTGACATCGCAGACACAGGTGCAGGTCTCACTCCCGAAGCCCAAAAACATGCCTTTGAACCCCTCTTTAGCACCAAAGCGCGAGGGATAGGTTTGGGCCTCACCCTTTGCCAGGCGTTGGTTGCCGCCAACAGTGGTCGCATAGCCCTCCGGCCCGGCCCTAAACAAGGTGCCATCGCCAGCTTATGGTTCCCCGCCGTACTCTTAGACATGACTGTCTCTCTGGAATCTGGCGAAAACAAATGAACAACGCCCACATTCTCATTGTTGACGATGATCAAAGTCTGGCCGACACCACCGCCGATATTCTTTCCATCAGCGGCTATCCGGTACAGGTAGCCTACAACGGTGCCCAGGCCCTAAAAAAACTGCGTTCCCTGCGTTTTGACTGTATCCTTTCTGATGTTAAAATGCCTGATATAAGCGGCGTGGAACTTTACTTACAGAGCAGGAAGTATTCACCCCGCCTTCCTTTTGTGCTGATGACTGCCTACGCCGCTCCCGAACTTATCAATCAAGGGCTCGAAGCTGGCATTCTCGCGGCATTGACAAAACCTCTAGACATGCCCCGAGTTCTCTCCTTTCTGGCCCTCCTCGACACGGACATCAGCATCATCGCCGTTGATGATGATTTCCTGTTCTGTCAGACCCTCGGTAATGAACTCCGTCACCGAGGGTATCATATTGTCAGCAGCACCGATCCCCAGCACGCACTCTCCCATATGATTGCTGACACCCAGGTGATATTAGTAGATTTTGCGCTGGGTAACAGTAAAGACCTCGACGTCTGGCGCACAATTCATAACCAATATCCGCACTTACCCATCATCCTCATCAGTAGACGCCAATATCTTTGGCAAGAGGCCCTCGCCACTGCCCCTGACCTCGCTTCATTCCTCCACCTGAGTAAGCCCTTGCAAACCAACAAACTCACCACCCTCATTGAGGGTATTCGCCGACAACGTCTGCAAAATGCGCTGAATCAAGAGCCGGTTCCTCGATAGATAATGACTCAGACTGGCGACCTTCGTCCGAGTGCTTTACAGTCCCAGCCGTTATCCTATCGGAAAGCACCTCTCGCTTAGATAACGCACCACGCATCATGCCCCAACAATCTGCTATTCCCAACACATCCACTATCGTCGTTATCGATGATGATCCCGGCTTTTGCCGCACACTCACCGATATCCTGGAAACACGTGGCTTACATGTAGTCGCCATCCCTGACGGTAACAAAGCCCTGAATATGATTGCTGCCAACAAACCGGCAGCCGTCTTGATCGATCTGCGTCTCCCTAAGGTGTCGGGGCTTAAATTGTTGGAGCAAATCAAGCAGGTGTCCCCAGAAACAGAGTGTATTTTGCTCACAGGCTATGCCTCGCAGGAATCAGCCATTGCTGCGGTCAATCTTGGGGCCTTTAGCTATCTGCAAAAACCTTACGATCTGGATCAGCTGATCCTCACCGTCCAGCAGGCCGTGCAAAAATACCAGGGTACGATTTCCCTGCGCCAGCGTACGGCTGACCTCGATCTCATCAATCGCCTGAACCATGCCGCCAACCATGGCGCCAGCCTCTCAGAATTAGTCGACATCCTTTCGCGCGGTGTAAAAGAGAATTTCGGCATCTTTTCGGTAACGCTCTACCTGCTCACCCCTGATCGTACCCATCTTGAGATGGTGCAAACCTCCCTTGAAAATTCTTATTTGCAGCGGATCAGCGAAATTATCCATACCGATATACCGCCTGTTCGCCTCCCCCTGGATAAGGTACCCGACACAGCCGCACTCATCGAAAAAAAAGAACCCACCCTTCTCGAAGATCCAAAGCAAATCGAACAGTGGATCAGCAATTTTGTCGAAACCGAAACCTTAACAGATCTCCTGCGTACGACAGTGCGTAAGGCTATTCCTCTCATTATTGACGAGCTCAACTTTGCCGCCGTCTTATGTATCCCATTGTACTCAGAGGAAGGCCCCATTGGCTTACTTGATTTTACCAGTCTCACCCCTCTGCCCGCGGGTGTGGTCGAACGCCTTACAGGTTTTAGTGAACAGCTAACCGCCATCCTCCAACGTAAGAAAACTGAAGAAGCGCTGGCCCGCATGAGCCATGAAAATGAGCTCATCTTGAATACGATGGCAGAGGGTATTTTGGGATTGGATTTATTGGGACGTCACACCTTTGTCAATCCAACAGCAGCCCGCATGCTCGGTTACACTATCAGCGAGCTCCTG
Organism: Chloroflexota bacterium; assembly: GCA_013152695.1. The sequence goes on from JAADFV010000011.1 coordinate 8,764, forward strand.
GGACAGCCCGCCCACACCCTGTGGCATCACCATCACGCAGATGGCACACTCTATCCTGAGGAAGAATGCCCCATCTACCAAACCCTGGAACAAGGCGTCGTACATTCGGTCGATGATGATGTGTTCTGGCGCAAAGACGGCAGCATAATCCCCGTGGCGTACACCAGTGCCCCTCTCATTGAAGATGGAGAAATCATTGGTACAGTCGTCGCTTTTCGCGATATCAGTGCCCAAAAGGAAGCAGAAGCGCAGTTGCAGCATCTTTTGACTCAAGTCAAAGAGCAATCTCAGCAACTGACGGAAGTCATGGATGCCGTCCCCGAAGGCGTCCTCTTCCTGGACAATCAGTCTTACATTGTCCTGGCCAATCGCGTGGCTCGAGAAGATTTAGAGTTCTTGGCCGGGGCACAGGTGGGTGATCTGCTCGAGCGCTTGGGTGATCGTCCTCTCAACGAGCTCCTTACTTCCCCTACAAAAGGGACCTGGCACGAAGTACAACATGAAGGCCATATCTTCGAAGTCATCGCCAGACCCATTGTCACGGGTACAGAGACAAAAGGCTGGGTCATGGTCATCAACGACGTGACCGAAGAGCGTACCCTGCAACAACAGGTGCAGCAGCAAGAGCGCCTGGCCGCGATCGGACGTCTGGCCGCCGGTATCGCTCACGACTTCAACAACATTCTTGCCGTCATCGTTCTTTATGCAAAACTGGCTTTACGTGGAGACGACATCTCTCCGACCCTGGAGGACTATCTCCAAACCATTCTCGAACAAACCAAACGTGCCAGCAATCTCATCCAGCAGATCCTCGATTTCAGCCGCCGTGCTGTTCTCGAACGCCAAGCCACCGATCTCAACCGCTTCGTTGCTTCCCAGGTTGAGCTCTTGCGACGCACCCTTCCCGAAGACATCGACATCGTCTGGACCCCTTATGGCCGCGAAGCCATGGCCAACATCGATGTCACCCGCATCCAACAGGCGATCCTGAACATTGCCATGAATGCTCGTGACGTCATGGTCGACGGGGGAAAACTCCAAATTACCCTTAAAGCCTATGACGATACCGATAACAAAGAATGCCTCACTTGTGGTCGCCCCTTAACAGGTTCCTGGTATGCCATCGAGTTTACTGATACGGGCCCAGGCATCGATCCGGAGATACTCCCTCACCTTTTCGAACCCTTCTTCACGACCAAAGAAGGGGGACAGGGAACCGGTTTGGGATTGGCGCAGGTGTTCGGTATCATGCAGCAGCATGAAGGCCACGTTTGGGTACAATCGCAAAAAGGCAAAGGAGCCACCTTCACCCTCCTTCTTCCTGCCGTGGCTACCAGCGCTGTGCCTCTACCCGAAACAAGAGACGATGTGGTGGTCTTGGGCCATAACGAGACTATTCTTGTCGTCGAAGACGACAAAATGGTACTGCAGGCCCTTTCCCTCACCCTCAAAGACCTCCATTATCGCGTCATTTCCGCTGCTCACGGCCGCGAAGCTTTGGACATTTTGAAAAAACATGGAAAAGAAATTTCCCTGGTTTTGACCGACATGGTCATGCCGGTCATGGGCGGTAAGGCACTGTTCTACACGATCAAGGAACGCCGCTATAACATCCCCGTGATGATTATCACCGGCCACCCCATGGAAGCAGAGCTAGAAAAACTACGCCAGGAAGGCCTTGGAGACTGGATACTCAAGCCCCCTGACCCCCTCATACTTTCTCAGAAAATTGCCCGTCTCCTGCGGAAATAATTGGTTGTCGATAGTCGACAGTCCTCAGTCGTCGCCACGAGAGCCCTGGTCTTTGGAAAAAGCACCTCTCGTGGTGGCGAAAAAAGGGGCACGACGGTGTGGGTGTCTTGTGTTGCGCCGCATCACGGATGCGGCTGACGCCTGCTACGCGATGGAAGGACGAACGCGAGTGACAGCAGG
>JAADFV010000012.1 GCA_013152695.1 Chloroflexota bacterium
TATCTATCCTTCCTGATGTCACGCTTTTCCTAACAAAGGGCCTCTTACGGAATTCCTCGCCCCTGCAAATATCCCCACAAATCTCTCTTCCGTCTCCCGTCTTCCTCCCCATGCAAGCAATCCCTTCTCCCTACTTCTTACTCCCTACTCCTTGCTTCCTACTCCCTGCTCCCAACTCCCTGCTTCGACGAAATTTACCAGCTCATGAAGTCAAATGCTGACCAATAAAGTACCCTTATGCAGCTATTGCACTTATTTCATCAATTGGGGCGAACATGACTCATCCATCTATGTAATTCAACCTGATCATTCCCTCAAGCTGTTATTACCGGGAAGAAAACGACAGGAGAGCCTATAAGAGAAATATAACACACACTATATGCAAACCTGTGCATCCGCTCACTCAAACTGATCAAGATCATATACAAACCGACTCACTCATCCTATATTAAAGATAGACTACTTGTCTTTCCCCAATAGCATTAGGAGGCAATTATATATGGCTGATCAAAGAAGTGCTTCGCGGGCATCACCCCAAACCTTCTTTCAAGAAGTGGTGGCAGCAACGCCCGGCAGTAAGCCAAATTTAGAACTCTGCTTGCAATGCGGCACGTGCGGAGGATCCTGTCCCTCGGGGCCAGATATGGAATACACGCCGCGACAACTTTTTGCCATGATCGCGGCGGGGATGAAGGAGGATGTGCTTAAAAGTAATACGCCCTGGTACTGCGTATCATGCTACTACTGCATGGTACGTTGCCCTCAGGAAATCCACATCACCGATATCATGTACACGCTCAAACGTCAGGCAATTAACGAGGGCTATTTTCACGAATCCTCGGCGGCTGATGCCCCCGATTTCTCGGAAACATTCATCGATTTTGTGGAAAACTACGGACGAAGTTTTGAACTGGGCCTGGCTACCCGGTATCACCTTAAGCATCATCCCCTGGGAGCCGTAAAAATGGCTGGGTTTGGTTTGAGCATGTTACGCAAAGGACGTATGGATCTTACGCCCACCAAAATCAAAGGCATCGATCAACTAAAAGCAATCCTTGCTAAAGCGAAAGAACTCGAAAATGATGCCTTGCAGCAGGGAGGCACGTCATGAAATATGGTTATTATCCCGGCTGTTCCCTGGAAAAGAACGCCAGAGCCTATCACACCTCAGCCCTGGCCGTAGCCAAAGCCCTGGGTATCGAATTTGCCGAGGTTCCTGACTGGAATTGCTGCGGCGCCACAGAGTACATCTCCATCGATGCCCTTCCCGCTTACGCCCTGATCAGTCGAAATTTGGCCCTGGCCGCCGAACAAAACCTGAATGGCAATGGCCAGCAATTGGTGGCACCTTGCAGTGCCTGTTTTCTCAACCTGAGTAAGGCCGATCATTACATGGCCGAATCCTCGCAACTGGCCGACCAGGTCAATACAGCTTTGGCTGCCGGCGGCTTGCACTACGATCCGGGCAGCGTACGTGTGCGGCATCTCCTCGATGTCGTCGTTGATGATGTCGGTTATGAGGCTGTTGCCAAACAGGTGACAAAGCCTCTTTACAATCTACGTCTGGCTTGCTATTACGGCTGCCTGATCGTCCGCCCCGACTATGGTGGCCTCCACGACGACCCCGAATATCCCGTTTGTCTCGACGAGTTAATGCAGACGCTGGGAGCAACGGTCGTCGACTATCCTGTGAAAACACACTGCTGTGGCGGCCACATGACGCAGATCAGCGAAAGCACTGCTCTGGAATTGATCCGTCGTCTCCTCAAGAGCGCGGCCGATTACGAGGCAGATGCAATCGTCACCCTCTGCCCCATGTGCCAGCTAAACCTGGATGGCTATCAAGAAGCAGTCAACAAGCATTTCGGCACCGATTATCAAATCCCCATTCTCTACTTCACCCAGCTTATGGGCCTGGCCTTTGGCATGGCGCCCAAGGAGTTGGGAATCGGCAAGGAGTTCGTGGACGCCAAAAAGGCGCTGGCTAAGATTCAGGAAGAAGCGCCTAGAAAAATGAAACGTCGGCGCCCACCGAAAGAAGCTCTCCCCATGCCGCATTTGCACGAGGAGGGACAAAAATGACGAAAGAAAAAGAACGTGTAGGGGTGTACGTGTGCCACTGTGGTACGAACATCGCCAAGACAGTGGATGTGGAGGAGGTAGCGCGCTGGGCCGGAGAACAAGCCGAGGTCGTCATCGCCCGTGATTACAAATTCATGTGCTCAAGCCTGGGTCAAGATCTGATCGAGGACGACATCAAAGAAAAAGGGCTCACGCGTGTGGTGGTGGCAGCCTGCTCACCGCACATGCACGAGAAGACTTTTCGAGGTGTGTGCGAACGCGCCGGCCTGAATCCCTTCCTCTTCGAAATGGCGAACATTCGCGAGCACGATTCCTGGGCCACCGACGACCGTGTGGCGGCGACGCTCAAGGCGAAGGCCCTGGTCAATGCCGCCGTCGATCGAGTCGTCCATCACCAGCCCCTCGAACCCATTCCTGTTGAGATCAACCCCAACACCCTTATTGTCGGTGGTGGCATCGCCGGCATTACGGCCGCGCTCGAGCTGGCAGATGCCGGGTATCATGTCTATCTGGTGGAGCGAGAGCCCTCCATTGGCGGGCACATGGCGCAACTGGACAAGACCTTCCCCACCCTAGACTGCTCGGCCTGTATCCTCACCCCCAAAATGGTCGATACCGGCCAACATCCCAACATCACCCTGCTCAGTTACAGCGAAGTTGAGGGTGTAGACGGTTATCTAGGCAATTTCACGGTCACGGTACGCAAAAAAGCGCGTTATGTCAACGAAGAATTGTGTACGGGCTGTGGTATTTGTGAAGAGAAATGCCCCGTCAAGGTGGTAGATGAGGTGTTCGAAGCAGGCTTGGGCTATCGCAAGGTGGTCTATCGTCCCTTCCCGCAGGCAGTGCCCAAATATCCGGTCATCGACAAAGAACACTGTACCTTCTTCCTGCGCGGAAAGTGCAAAGCCTGCCAGATTTTCTGCCCGACCAAGGCTATCGACTTCGAACAAGAAGACGAAATCCTGCAATTTCAGGTGGGCAACATCATCCTCGCTACCGGCTACGACCTGTTCGATGCCCGACGCATATCGCAATACGGCTACGGGCGCCTGGCCAACGTCTTTACCAGTCTCGAATTCGAGCGCATGGTGAATGCGGCCGGGCCCACGGCAGGTAAGATCGTGTTGCGCGATGGTGTGACCGAACCGAAGAGTGTCGCCATCGTCCATTGTGTGGGTTCACGCGATAAGAATTATCACGAGTATTGCTCGAAAGTCTGCTGCATGTACTCGCTGAAGTTTGCCCATTTGGTGCATGAGCGTGTACCCGACGCCGAAGTCTACAACTTCTACATCGATATCCGTGCTCCGGGCAAGGGTTACGAAGAATTCTACCATCGCTTGCTGGAGGAAGGTACACACTTTGTGCGCGGCCGCGTAGCAGAAATTACCGATGCCGCCCGCAAGCCCGGTGAAGAAGGTAAGCTCATCGTGCAAGCCGAAGATACCCTTATCGGCAAGCAACGACGTATTCCTGTCGACATGGTCATTCTCAGTGCCGGCCTCGAATCTCGCCACGATTCCAAAGAAGTGTCCCAGCTCTTCAAGATGGGCTGTGATTATGATGGTTTCTTCGTGGAACGGCACCCGAAACTGGACCCCATTGCCACCATGACCGAGGGCATCTTCATTGCCGGTGCCTGTCAGGGACCTAAAGATATTCCTGATACGGTGGCACAGGGTGCGGCGGCGGCAGCACGTGTGGCCAGTCTGATTCACCGTGGCACGGTGATGATGGAGCCGGTTCGGGCCAGTATCAACGAAGACGAATGCTCTGGCTGTCGCATCTGCAACAATCTCTGCCCCTACAACGCCATCGTCTTCCACGAGGATCGCCATGTCTCTGAGGTGATCACCGCCCTTTGCCAGGGCTGTGGAACCTGTGTGGCTGCCTGCCCCAGCGGTGTTATTTCAGGGGCGCACTTTACCAACGAGCAAGTGTTCTCGCAAATCGAGGGCATTCTCTGGGATGTGCGTGGTAATGGTGGCAAGGGACAATCACAGAAAATCGAACCTGAACCGGTAGCCGCATAAGGAGGAATCGGTATGAATGAACAATACGAACCTGTCATTGTTGGCTTCCTCTGTAACTGGTGTTCTTACCGCGCCGCCGATCTTGCCGGCACGGCGCGCATTCATTATGCTCCCAACATGCGTGATATCCGCGTGATGTGCAGCGGTCGCGTAGACCCCCAGTTCGTACTCAAGGCCTTCCGCGAAGGCGCCGACGGTGTCCTCATCGCCGGCTGCCACCCCGGCGAATGCCACTACGTCTCGGGCAATCTCAAGACCGAACGTCGTTTTCATTTACTCAAACGCATGCTGCGCCAATTCGGCATCGAAGAGGAGCGACTACAATTGGTCTGGGCTTCAGCCTCGGAGGGGGTGGTACTGGCCGAAACCGTAGACCGTATGACCGAGCAACTGAGAAAACTGGGCCCCCTACGCTGGCAGGAGCGGGTACTCGGAGCCAACGGCCAAGATGAACCTGCGCCTGCAGTGGCGCCGACCGAGGAGGTGACGGCATGACTGGCAACGGTAAACCCAAACTAGCTATGTACTGGGCTTCCGCCTGCGGAGGCTGCGAAATTTCGGTCTTGAATATCGGTGAACATATTTTAACCGTTGACGAAATCTTCGATCTGGCCTTTTTCCCTTGTATTGCCGACTTTAAAGTCGAGGATGTCAAGGGCTATCCCGATGGCTACATCGATCTCTGCCTATTCGACGGTGCTATCCGCAATTCCGAAAATGAGGAAATGGCGCATTTGCTGCGGCAAAAATCCAAGGTGCTGGTAGCCTTTGGTTCCTGCGCCTACGAAGGCTGTATCCCCGCCCTCTCCAATCTCACCACGAAGAATGCCACACTCAATACCGTCTTCCTCGACAACCCTACCATCGACAACCCCGATGGCATTCTGCCCCAGCCCGAAACGAAAGTGCCGGAAGGTACGCTGGAAATTCCCACCTTTTATCACACAGTCAAGGCTCTGGACCAGGTCGTAGATGTAGACTATTACATTCCCGGCTGCCCCCCGGAACCGCACCAGATATGGGCTGTGCTGCAAGTGGTGGTTGCTGCCCTCACACAGGGCGCACCGCTGCCCCCCAAAGGTAGCATCATCGGCGCTGGAGATGTGGCGGTGTGCGAAGAATGCCCCCTTGAGAAAAACGAAAAGACCATCGCCCGCTTCTTCCGACCGTACGAGATCAAACCCCAGCCGGATGTCTGCTTGCTGGAACAGGGCATTGTCTGCATGGGGCCCGCCACGCGCAACGGTTGCGGCGCTTTGTGCCCGCAAGTGGGAATGGGCTGTCGCGGTTGCTACGGGCCTCTGCCGGGTGTCGTCGATCAGGGAGGGAAGATGCTCTCCGCCATTGCTTCCGTCATCGATGCAGGTGAACCGGGTATGGAAGAAGCAGAAATCGAACGCGAAATCCTGGCTGCCGTCGACAGTTTACCAGACCCGGCAGGGACATTCTACCGCTTCAGTATGGCGCATTCACTTCTGCGACGTAGCTGGAACCCGGAGTCACCGGATTTACTGGGCACCCATGGTCAACAAGGCAAATCTGCAGCGAAGGAGGTCGTCGCCAAATGAAACGCATCACCATCGATCCAATCACCCGCCTGGAAGGTCATGGAAAAATCGAAATATTCCTGAATGAACAAGGTGATGTCGCCAACGCCTACTTCCAGATTCCGGAATTACGCGGCTTCGAGCAGTTCTGCGTGGGCCGGCCGGCAGAAGAAATGCCTCGTATCACCAACCGCATCTGCGGTGTATGCCCCGAAGCCCATCATATGGCCGCAACCAAGGCTCTGGACGCCCTCTACCACGTGCAGCCATCCTCCGCGGTGAAAAAACTGCGGGAGATGTTCTACATGGCCTTCTACGTCACCGACCATACCACGCACTTCTATGCCCTGGGAGGGCCCGACTTTGTCGTAGGCCCCGATGCACCCAAAGCTGAACGCAACATCCTCGGTGTAATCCATAAAGTGGGCGTCGAAGTAGGGAAAGAGGTGATCAACTGCCGCATACGCAACCACCACGTCATCAAAATGCTGGGTGGACGTGGTGTGCATCCGGTGGCAGGAATGCCGGGGGGATGGAGTAAGTCCATCAATGAAGAAGAACGCCAGGAAATCGAAGAAATCGCCCGCAAGAACGTGGAATTTGCCCTCTTCAGCCTCAAGATCTTCGATGACATCGTCCTGGCAAACCAACAATACGTCGATCTCGTCCTCTCTGAGGCCTTCACCCATCGTACTTACTACATGGGCACAGTGGATGAGAACAACCACGTCAACTTCTACGATGGTAAAATCCGCGTCGTCGATCCCAACGGCAAAGAATTCATCAAATACGAAGCGAAAGACTACGCCCAACACATTGCGGAACGGGTGGAACCCTGGACCTATCTTAAGTTCCCCTATCTGAAAGGCGTAGGCTGGAAGGGATTCGTAGACGGAGTCGATAGCGGTGTTTACTGCGCCACACCCCTTTCGCGGCTGAATGCCGCCGATGGCATGGCCACGCCCAAAGCGCAAGAGGCATTCGAGCGCTTTTACGAAACCCTGGGTAGCAAAAAGAATGGCCGCTACCAGCCCGTACACTACCGCCTGGCAACGCACTGGGCTCGATTGGTGGAGCTCCTCTACGCAGCGGAGCGCATGTTAGAACTGGTGCAAGACCCCGAGATCACCGATCCAAACATGCGTGTGGAAGTACATAACACCCCCGATGAAGGCATCGGTTCGGTAGAAGCGCCACGAGGCACCCTCACCCATCACTACAAGACTGATGAAAACGGCTGCCTCACCAAAGTCAACCTCATCGTGGGCACGACCAACAACTATGCTCCCATTGCCATGTCTGTGAAAAAGGCGGCCGAGGCTTTGATCCACAAAGGCGTCGTTATTAGCGATGGTCTGCTCAATCGCATCGAAATGGCCTTCCGTAACTACGATCCCTGCATGTCTTGTGCCACCCATTCTTTACCGGGGCAAATGCCCCTGGAGGTTGTGATACGAGACGCCAGCGGGCACGAAGTACAGCGCCTGCGGCAGTTTGTCTAGCATGAAAACGCTTGTTATTGGCCTGGGCAATCCCATTCTTACAGATGATGGCGTAGGCGTCAAAGTCGCCTACGCCGTCGAAAACGCCTTACCTGCCGATCTTCGGCCTTATGTCGAAGTGACAGAGGCCAGCGTGGGAGGATTGCGCCTGATGGAAATGATGGTGGGGTATGATTGCGTCATCATCATCGATGCCATCCTCGATGAGAGTGCACCTCCCGGAACCATCCACCGCATGACATTGCCCGACCTGGCAGCCATAAGCCCTCTTCAGCACACGGCCTCTGCCCACGATGTCAGTCTGATCATTGCCCTGGAGACAGGACGACGGATGGGGTTGTCTCTGCCCGACAGAATCATCATCTATGCCATTACGGTCAACAATGTGCTGGACTTTGGCGACCAGCTTACTCCCGCTGTTGCCAAAGCAGTCTCTTGGGCTGCCCAAGCGGTACTGGACGAATTAGTTCGCACCTGAGCTCCCACCTGCAGTGTGACCGTGCGTCACACCAACGCCCGCAGCGCAACTTCTACCTCCAACCACAACCACTATGCTCCGATCCTAGCCTTGTCCCCCAGCGTCCGTCAGAATTCGCGCCCCAAGCCTGAACCATTTGCTGTAGGAGGAATTATGATATCTCCAGAAATCCTTCGCCGTTATCCCTTTTTTGCCGGTTTCAGTCACGACCATCTCGTGATCCTGGCCAATGCCGGCGAGGAACGCTTTGTCGAGACCGGCACTTACTTTTTCCACGAAGGCGACACCGTTCACGAACTCTATCTTGTCTTGCAAGGGGCGGTCGGCATCATCTTCGAACCCCCCGACCGCGCTGTCAGCCATAAAGTTGCCGATCAACTCGTCGGCGATCTCAGCACCGAAGAAATCGTTGTCAGTGCCATCGGTCCGGGTGAAATTTTCGCCTGGTCGGGGTTGGTACCACCTCACACAACCTCAGCCGCGGTCAAAGCTCTGGCTCCGACCCGCGTCATTGCCTTCGATTGCGATGCTCTCCTCGAAGCGTTCGAGTCGGATTGCAAATTCGGCTTCTTGATGATGCAAAAAATCGCTACGGTCGTGCGTGGGCGTCTGCGCGATTTACGCATCGAATCGCTGGCGTACATGCAAGAAAAAACAGACAGCGAAACAAAAGCCACTGCCTGATCCTCAACTTCGATTCGGTTGTGCTCAGCGTCAGACTCGCGGGTCTGGCGCTGTTTGCGCGCCTAACCGCGGGCGCGACTGCGGTCGATTTGTAGACGCAGACGGTACTCTTCCGCCTGCAGCTGCTCGATTTGTCGCTCCAACTCGCGGATACGGCGAGCGTGAGCTTGCGCATCTTGCCGCCGTCGCTCTAATTCCCGCTGTAACCGCTGTCGTTCGGCAATGACAGCCTGTTTGCGTTCGATTAGCTGAGAGCGATTCATCAGTTATCTATTTCGATGACCACCGGTACGACCATCGGTCGGCGCCGTGTTGCTTTGTAAAAATAACGGCTCAGGGCATCGCGGGCGTTATTTTCCAGGGCCGACTTGGTGCGTTTACTGCGCTTCAATGCCGCTTGTAAGGCATCTTCGGCGCCTTTTAGCACCTCATCTGCCTGTTCGCTGTAGACCACACCTCGTGAAACAATACGGGGAGAGCCGACCAGCTTGCGGGAACGCTTGTGCACAGGAATGAAGACAGTGACGAAGCCGCCTTTGGCCAGAACATCTCGCTCGCGCAATACTTTCGGGCCAATATCTCCGACACCGGCACCATCAACGAACACATAACCGCCCGCGGTTTTATCCACAACTTTGCACCCTTCGGGGCTGATCTCGAGAATATCACCATTTTGCACTTCGAAGATATGGTCGCGGGCAATGCCCATGCCTTCAGCAAGACGGGCATGGAAATGGAGATGGCGCCGTTCGCCATGTACGGGCACAAAAAAGTGTGGTCTTACCAACGAAAGCAATAGCTTCATTTCCTCCTGCGAGGCGTGTCCGGAAACGTGCACATGAGCCAGGGGCGGATAGACGACCTCGTGCACACGATCAACCAGTTGATTGATCATGCGCGCCACCTCTTCCTCATTACCAGGAATCGGTGTGGAAGAGATCACCACCGTATCACTTTCGCGTAAAGTAATGTCGCGATGCTGACCAGCTGCCATCCGCGCCAGCGCTGCCTCGGGTTGCCCCTGACTGCCAGTGACCATCATCGTCACCTGATTCGGCGGTAACTTATTCGCCGTTTCCAGGCGCACGTGCACGCCTTTGGGCACCTTGAGATAACCCAATTTGCGGGCAGTATCGAAGTTTTGTGCCATCGAGCGGCCGGCAATAGCTACTTTGCGATTATAGCGCTGCGAAATATCGAGGATAAGTTGCAGGCGACTGAGTTGCGAAGCAAAACTGGCGACGATGACGCGGCCGGGCGCTTCGCGCATAATCTTATCGAATGCGGGCTCGATGGTCTTTTCCGAAGGCGTAAAACCGGCCCGTTCTGCCCCCGTGGAATCGGAAAATAGCGCCAAAACGCCATCGGTCGCCAGGGAGGCAATGCCAATGAGATTGGGAGCATCGCCGGCCGTGGGGGTGAAATCGATTTTGAAATCACCACTGTGCATAATGCGCCCTACGGGCGTGTCGATGGCCAGGGCCATGCTATCAGGGATGGAGTGGCTGAGAGGTACAGGATGTACTGTAAAGGGGCCCACGCGCACTGCATCACCGGCGTTTATCTCGTGTAATTGCGCCTGGTAGCGTCGCCCAAAATACTCTTTGAGCTTACGCTCTACCAGGGCTAGCACCAGCCGGGTGGAATAGATGGGAGCATTGATTTCTTCCAACAGATAAGGAAGCGCCCCCGTGTGGTCTTCGTGGCCATGGGTAATCACAATGCCCCGTACCCAATCTTTCTTATCACGCAGATATTCAAAATTCGGGATGACCAGATCGATGCCCAGCATGTCGGCTTCGGGGAACATGACCCCCGCGTCGACAATAAGGATGTTCTTGCCGTATTCAAACAGCGTCATGTTGCGGCCAATTTCACCCAGGCCGCCCAAGGGTATAAAACGTAATTTGTTTGCCATAATAAACTCTCTGCTATTATACCTCAGTTTCCTCAGTCAGGCTAAAAAGGGAGGCCTAGAAAGCAGTTGAACCGTGCGCAAAGTGCGTAAAAACGGATGAAAATGGGCGGCGGCAGAACAAAGATGAGCAGGGTTTGTTTGGTTTTAGCCGACTGGAAGTCGGGCTCTTTAGGCCTGCGGCCAGAGGACGGCCTTCGCCGTCCTACACTTCTCAAGACGGTCATGGATTGTCGTGAGAAGGCAGGTGTGCGATGGCCGATGCAGGTTGGCCTCGGGCGCAAAGCAAAGCGCACGCACAAACGGATGAAGATGAAAATGTGCGGTAGTGGACGGTGGATTGCCTATTTCGCCCGGGAGCAGTTCGCGCCGCGCACAGACCAAGTGTAACCCGAAAAATCTGTAAACCGGAAAAGCGGGATGGGCGGCTTCACCCACAACCGGCCTG